>JBGUYH010000121.1:0-4853 GCA_045118595.1 Bacteroidales bacterium
AAGTTTATGACATATTTTATGCCAATAATGTTCCTATTTATACTCAACGATTATCCAGCTGGCTTGAATTACTACTACTTCATTTCAACGCTTATAACTGTGCTTTCGACCACTATAATAAAGGCTTTCTTCATTGATGATAAAGCCATATTGGCACAACTTGAAGCTAATAAGAAGAAGCCAATGAAGAAATCGAAGTGGGCTCAGCGTATGGACGAATTGATGAAGGAACAACAAAAATTGCAAAAGAAATAGAATTCGTAATTAGTTGATATATAAATGAATAATGTGGGGAGTGTATAATGCCACTCCCCATTTTTGATTTTTATAGTAATATGAAATTCCGGATACCCAAATTGAAAGGAGCATTACGTAGCAAACTAATGCACTTGACGTGGCCAATATTTATAGAAATATCATTGATAATGTTACTTGGTATTGGCGACGTGTTCATGCTTGGTGGTTATTCCGACTATGCTGTTGGTGCTGTTGGAGTGGTCAATCAGATTATCAACATGGTATTTTTGCTATTTGGTGTTGTTACTACAGGAACATCGGTATTGGTTGCACGTTATTTGGGTGAAAGAAATAATGAGGCAGTTAAAGCTATCGTGTCAGTATCGTTGTTGCTCAACATAGTTATAGGTATTGTTATTAGCCTATCAATGTGGTTGATGGTAGATCCAATATTACAACTTATGGGTATACGCCAAGAAATGTATGCCGATGCCCTCATCTATATGCGCATAGTTGGCGCATTCGCATTTCTGCAAGCGTTGTCGTTTACATTATCAGCTGTAATGCGTAGTTTGCAACGTCCTAAATATCCTATGATGGGCATTTTAGTTGTAAATATTGTCAATGTGATAGGAAACTATTTGCTCATTTATGGTCATTGTGGTTGCCCTGAATTAGGTACTCAAGGGGCAGCTATTGCTACTGTTACGTCACGTTTTGTTGTAGTTGTTATTCTCTCATTTTCATTGTTCCGCATTGTAATGAAAGACTTGTCGGTATATGATTTGTTGCAGATTAAGTGGGCACGAATGAAGGAAGTTTTAGCTATAGGAATACCATCGGCAGGTGAACAACTATCGTATGCTTTGTCACAAGTAGTTGCTACGTATTGGATCAACATGGTTAGCAATGAGGCTGTTATTGCACGAGCATATGTGGCAAACATTGTTATGGTTAGCTATCTGTTAGCATATGCTATGTCGCAAAGTTGCTCGATAACAGTTGGTTATTTGGTTGGTGAACGACGATTGCTTGCTGCACATAGGCTTACATTATTTTGCACACGTTTGACCATATTTGTTGGTATTATTATAGGCATAATATTGGCGTCGAATGGACAAAATATTGTCGGATTGTTTTCTGATAATGCAGAAGTATTAGCTCTGACAAGTGTGGTAATGTGGATAGATGTATTACTTGAGATAGGACGAGCACTCAATATGATTGTAATTCAGGCGCTTCGTGCTGCTGGTGATTATATCTTCCCTGTTGCTTTTGGCGCATTATCGGTGTGGGGTATATCGGTTGGCGTGTCGTATGTGTTTGGTATAACATGTGGATTGGGATTGGCTGGTATTTGGTTCGCCTTCGCTCTCGATGAACAATTCAGAGGTTGGGTGATGTTGCATAGATTCAATATGAGAAAGTGGGGACTAAAAATAAATAGATAAACAATTATGAAGCACAATTTGCAACTTATATTCGATTTTTTTCATCAGCTAAAGTATAACAATAATGTAGATTGGATGCATGCTAATAAAAAATTGTATGAGCGTGCTCGTGATGAATTTTACTCAATTGGTGACGACATTGTGAACCAACTATCACTCACAGATGCATCTATATGTATGCAGAACGGCAAAGATTCATCGTTTCGATTGGCGCGCGATACTCGTTTCTCCAATAATAAATTGCCGTATCATACACATTTTGGTATGCTAATAACACCGCAAGGTAAGTTATCGGCTATGGCTGGATACTTTATTTATCTGCAACCTAATGATGACGATGGCGATTATTTTGTTACATCTATGATAGGTGCAGGAATCTATGCACCACCAGCAAAATTGGCCAAAATTATTCGTCAAGCTATTTACGATGATGGTGAGCCTATGCAGCAGTTTTTGCAGTCGGACATGTTGAAAAATAGCGGATTGCGTTTCTATGATGAAGAAAAATTGAGAGGATTACCAAAGGAGTGGAAAGATTCACAATACCAAGATTTGTTACGTTCGAAGCATTGGATGTTGATGCAAAATATTGATGAAAAAGAGGTTGTTGAATCTGATTTTGTAATGCGTGTAGTTAATAGCTTGGCAGCAGCAAAGCAGTGGAACAATTTTTTAAATCAAGCTCTACTTGATAGTGGTGAATCGCTTACATGGAAACGATAATGTAATAATTGTCATTCTGTTATCAAGGCTTTTATCTCTTCACTTGTCATATCAGTTAACGGATTGTTGGTGGTGATGAAAGCACTTGCTAATTGTCGCTTATTCTCTTGTAAACGCTCTATTTTTTCTTCAATAGTATCTTTAGTTATAAAACGATAAACCATTACATGTTTGGTCTGACCAATGCGGTGTGCACGGTCGATTGCTTGTTTTTCGGCTTGTGGATTCCACCATGGATTTAGCATTATGACATAGTCTGCTTTGGTCAGATTTAAGCCGACTCCACCAGCTTTGAGTGAGATGAGGAATAGTTGTATATCATCATTATTCTGAAATTCATTTATTACACTCTCTCTATTTGTTGTTTGACCAGTGAGCATACAATATTTGAGTCCTTGACGTTCAATATTGTTTTTTATTAGTTCCAAATCTTTTACAAACGATGAGAATATCAGTATTTTATGTCCTTCGGCTACAATGTTGTTTATCTGTTCTATCACTTGTTCTGTTTTGCCCGACAAACCATCAAATTCAGGTCGTACAAGTTGTGGATGATTAGCAATCAGTCTAAGTCGCGTAAGTGCTTTGAGTGCGAAAAATGTTTCTCGTTTAATGTCGGAACTAACCATGTTTAGCAGTTCGGTTCGGCACCCTGATTTTTCCTCTTCATAAATATGAGCTTGTTCTGGTGTCATGGTACAGTAGATTGTTTGCTCTGTAATTGGAGGCAAATCTTGAGCTACACTATCTTTTGTACGGCGTAAGATGTATGGTTCTATTAATCGACGTAGTTTTTCTTCTGCATCTTCATTGTTATTTTCAATTGGCTGCACAAAGAAATTACGGAAGAATAAAGCACTGCCTAAAAGTCCTTTATTCACAATATTCATTTGAGCCCAAAGGTCGGTCAAATTATTCTCAATAGGCGTACCACTTATTGTTAAGTAGTGATCTGCTTTTATCTCGTTAACAGCTCGATATGTTATTGATGTTGGATTTTTTATTTTTTGGCTTTCGTCGAGTATCAGATAACCATAGTGAGCTGCCGACAAGAATTTTATGTCGTTGCGAAGAAGCCCGTATGTTGTTATTACTATATGGTAGTGCTGAAATATTTTATTTACTTGGGTACTTTTGGCTCTGTTGCTACCTAAATAGTTGTATACCTTAAAATTTGGAGCAAATTTGCTTATTTCATTGTTCCAATTGTGTACAAGTGATACAGGCACAACAATGAGTGATGCACCTAGTTGCGTGTCATTATAAGTGTTGAATAGATCTGTTTCTGCATCTTTTCGTTTGGGAGCTGTTGCATAAATATGACTTAGTAATGCAATGGTTTGCAGTGTTTTACCAAGTCCCATGTCATCGGCTAATATGCCACCTTTGTTATTTTCGTATAGTGTATTGAGCCATCTAACACCATCGTGTTGGTACGGGCGTAAAGTAGCCTCAACTTGATATTGCAGTGGTATATCTGACATTTTTATGCTCTCGTTATTGCCGAGTTCATCGCTTTCTGTATAGTCAGATGGTAATAATGTTTTGTGCCTACTATCGATGCGCATTGTTCCATTGTTGTCGATGGCAAAGTTCATTATGTCAGACCACGATGTGAACCACTCTTCGGGCAATATGAATATGCGACCATCTGGTAGTTTATAACACGGATTCTTGTGTATTATGTTGTTCTTTAGCTTGATAAATGGTATTGTAAACCCATCGAGATATACAATGGCATTGAGATCGAACCAGTCGAGCGACTCTTGGGTTTCGATATGTAAATTGACGTTACCATCGTAATACGATTCGGTTTCTGTCTTTATATCTATTGTAAAATGCTCATTATCAAGTCCTTCTTTATTTTTGTTAATCCACTCAATTAGCTGATACTGATTAGTATGTTTATTATCACCAATGGAAAATAAGTTGTTGCTAATGTTTTTAAGCCCCATGTCGTTAAGGGTCTCAGCGTATTTGTACTCCTCCGATGTGTGTCGTTGGTAAGTGTAGAAGGTGTATTTTCCATCTTCGCAAACAAGTTCTACTTTCTTACTCTTGTCGCCCAATTGATATCTGTCTGTGCCATATGCAAATGAGAGAGAAAAGTATGCTCCCATAATATTATTGTCGATAGACAATATGGGTTGACAATCTATATTGTTTTTTCTGATGCCAAATCCTTTTGCTACAACATAATGGTCAGAAATACACTTCTTAACGTATTTTTCCATATACCATTCCACTTTGTCGGGTGATATGGCAATGAATTTTTTTGTGTAGAATGGTCGGAATTTCTTAGTGTCGATGTCGTTGAAACAATAGAGTGTGTTTTTTAATAATAGTGTTGCCGGACTTTGCATTACTTCAATAATTTTTTGTCCAATGAGCGGCTTCTCTATTATTTCAGTTGCACGTTTTATGTTTATCGACAATGAATAT
>JBGUYH010000122.1:0-4211 GCA_045118595.1 Bacteroidales bacterium
CTCTTGCTTCACTCTATTCTATTTTAATTAGCAATACATTGCAACGATAGCTTCATACAACTCTTGCTTACCGCTAGTTGCTTTTGGCTCGTTAACTTTCTTGCCATATTCGTAAGCCTGCTCGAGGGTGAGCTTGCCATCTTCGAAGTCTTTACCAATACCTTTGTCGAACGAAGCATAACGCTCTGCTTTCATCTTCTTGTAAGGTGATTCTTCGAGAAGTTTTGCTGCTGACTCGAGGGCACGTGCCATAGCATCCATACCTGCAATGTGAGCGATGAAGATGTCTTCGAGGTCGGTTGAGTTACGACGTGTCTTAGCGTCGAAGTTGGTACCGCCAGTGCCGAGACCACCACCACGGATGATTTCCATCCAAGCCTGAACAAGTTCGTATTGGTCGATAGGGAATTGGTCGGTATCCCAGCCATTCTGGTAGTCACCACGGTTAGCGTCGATAGAACCGAGCATATTGTTGTCAACAGCTACGGCGAGTTCATGCTCGAATGTGTGACCTGCGAGTGTTGCATGGTTAACTTCGATGTTTACTTTGAAGTCTTTATCGAGGTTGTGTGCCTTGAGGAATCCAACAACAGTTTCGGTGTCAACGTCATACTGATGTTTAGATGGTTCCATTGGTTTAGGTTCGATGAGGAATGTGCCTTTGAAGCCTTTTTTGCGTGCGTAGTCGCGAGCCATGGTAAGCATAGTAGCCATGTGCTCTTTTTCACGTTTTTGGTCAGTGTTGAGGAGGCTCATGTAGCCTTCGCGACCACCCCAGAATACGTAGTTCTCTGCACCGAGTTCGATACCTGCATCGATAGCGTTCTTAATCTGAACGATAGCGCGAGCTACAACGTCGAAGTCAGGGTTTGTAGAAGCACCGTTCATATAACGAGCGTTGCCGAATACGTTAGCTGTAGACCAGAGGAGTTTCTTGCCTGTAGCCTGCATCTTCTCTTTGAGGTAAGCTACGATAGCCTTCATGTTAGCTTCGTATTCCTCTACTGATGAGCCTTCGCTAACGAGGTCAACATCGTGGAAGCAGAAGTAGTCGATGCCGAGTTTTTCGAGGATTTCGAAACCCGCGTCAGCTTTGTTCTTTGCAATTTCAACAGCGTCTTTGCCAGTGTTCCAAGGGAAAGTCTTAGTACCACCGCCGAATTGGTCAGCACCTTCTGCACAGAGAGTGTGCCACCATGCCATTGCGAAACGCAACCAATCTTTCATTGGTTTGCCCATAATTACTTTTTCGGCATCATAATAGTGGAATGCCATAGGGTTCTTAGAATCTTTACCCTCGAATTTGATTTTTCCTATTTGCGGAAAATACTCTTTTGCCATTTCTTTATAGTTTTAAATGTTATTTAGTTCTTTATTTTGTGCTGACAATGTTTCTCAGCTTGTTAGTTTGTTGTTTGTGCTTATTTAGCCATTGATTTCTCAAGGCGATGTTTCCACTTAGCATAAGCCTCGGCATACTCTTGTGCTTTGCTTTGGTTTGGTTCGATAACATCAAGTTTCTCGAGCGTGGCAAATGCTTCATCGTGGTTTTTGTAGATGCCAGCACCCATACCTGCACCCTTAGCCGCACCAACCGAACCATCTGTGTCGTAGAGTTCGATGATAGCACCTGTAACGCCAGCTAATGTATCGCGGAATATTGGACTGAGGAACATATTAGCATGCCCAGCATGTATTTTGCTTACGTTCATGCCCATCTCCTTCATTATGTCGATACCATATTTAAATGAGAATACGATACCCTCTTGAGCAGCACGAACAATGTGTTGTTTTGAGTGCACGTTGAAGTTCAAACCACGTATCGAGCAGTTTATTTCGCGGTTTTCAAGCATACGTTCAGCTCCGTTGCCGAATGGCAGAACCGATAAGCCTGCACTACCTATTGGTGCTTTGGCAGCAAGTTCGTTCATCTCGTTGTATGATATGCCTTCTGGAGCAATGTTACGTTTTATCCACGAGTTCAAGATACCTGTACCGTTGACGCATAGTAACACGCCACAACGTGTTTGCTCGGCACTATGGTTGACGTGTGCAAAGGTGTTGACTCTTGATTTTGGATCGTAGTCAACAGTGCCATTCACGCCATAAACAACACCCGATGTACCTGCTGTAGAAGCTATTTCGCCAGGGTTGAACACGTTGAGCGAGAGTGCGTTGTTTGGTTGGTCGCCTCCGCGATATGTTACAGGAGTGCCCTCTTTGAGCCCAAGTTCAGCAGCCGCTTTCGATGTGAGTCGACCTTGTTCTGAGAATGTTGGTTTTACATCAGGTATGAGCGAACGGTCGAAGCCGTAGTAGTCGAGTAAGAACTGTGCTACGTTGTTCTCTTTGAAGTCCCACATCATGCCTTCAGATAAGCCACTTGCAGTGGTGCATATCTCATCGGTCATCTTCATGGCAATATAGTCGCCAGGAAGCATTATTTTGTATATTTTGGCATAGAGTTCTGGCTCATTCTCTTTTACCCATGCCAATTTAGCAGCGGTGAAGTTACCTGGCGAGTTGAGCAGATGTCCCAAACATTTGTCGTGACCGATGCCATCGAATGCTTTTTGACCATAGGGTACAGCGCGTGAGTCGCACCAGATTATCGATGGGCGAAGCACTTGTTTTTGCTTATCGACGCATACCAATCCGTGCATTTGATATGAAATACCAATGGCTTTTACTTCGGCAGGGTTGGCACCACTCTCTTTCAAAATGGTGTTAACTGAGAGTTTGAGGTTTTCCCACCACATCTCTGGGTCTTGTTCTGCCCAACCTGGGTTTACTGCCATTATTTTGGCTTCTGTTTTTGGAAAAAAAGTTGTGGCAACGCATTTGCCCGTTTCCACACTCACGAGGCTCGCTTTTACTGAGCTACTTCCAACATCGACTCCTAACGTGTACATAATCGTATGTTTATATTTCTTTGTTTTATAATGATTCTCTTATTATCATTTCACTAGGTACGCACAAGTTCATTGGTGCATCAGAACTTATGAATTCAGCTGCTTTGCGTCCCATAAATCTGAAATCGGTTGAAAATGTGGTTATACCTTTATATATGAATTTCTTCATAGGTGTGTCGTTGTACGATATGATGCCCGTGTCGACACCTGGCTCCAACTTTTTCAGTCGGCATTGTTCCAAGAATTCGGCCAGCATACGGTCGCTTACGCTGAGGTAGGCTATGCCTGCTCTGACTTCGAATTGGGTTGGATCTGTTTCAATAGCCCATGTTAAATTGTTGCGTTCGCAAAATGCCTTGAAACACTCAACCGACTCATAAGGGTGGTTGGTATAGTCGGGGTAGATGAAATGCACTTCGCGATATTTGCGTAATAGGTGAAGCACATTTTCGAGTCCATGCGACAACGGTTCGCTAAAGTCTTGATAAAGAACGTTGCTACCTTCGGTGTCAAACATCTTGCGGTCGGCAATGAGTAGGCGGTCTTTAGGTATTAGTCTGAGTGCTCGTTCAACTGATGGATGGTCGAATGGCATGACTATATATTTTGAGTATTTGCCAATACTATCATCGATTAGTTTTTTGAAAATGACAGGGTTGTAATGGTGAAAATTAACATCAACAATGACATTTTCTGGCATATTGCGAATAAGCGACTCGTAGAGTACTTCTTTATAAGCCTTAAATGTGTCGAAAAAGACAAACACTTTGTTGACAGGGTTTTTGATGAAGTATCCTTTGTTTGGAGTGCTGCTTATGGCATCTTGCTCTTTTAAGAGTCGGTATGCTTTGAACACTGTGTCGCGTGAAAGATGATATTCTTGAATCATCTGATTTATCGACGGCAGTGAATCGCCAACTTTCAACCGACCATCGGATATGGCATTAGTTACCGCATCGACAATTTGCCTATACTTGGGCGTATTGTCGGTATTGGAAAATGCTGTGTCAAATATATTCATTGGTCGTTGTTGATTAGTGGCGGTGTTATGTGTTCCGCTCTGTTCTGTATCGCAAATGTATGTATACTTTCATTTACTGCAAATTTTTTCTAAAAATATTTTTATATCTGCTTACTAATGTGTTGAAAATAAATGCTTTGTGACTTATATTTTAACGTTTATGTGTTTTGGTGTGTTCTGTTTGTAAATACAGAACGGATACAAAAAAAGCGCCTGCACAATGGAAGTAGTGCAGACGCATCAAACCAAAATTGTTAAATAGAAAAGTAAGAGACTTT
>JBGUYH010000123.1:0-7715 GCA_045118595.1 Bacteroidales bacterium
ATGAACGTGGTACGTTGCAACACCGCTCACATGACAACAGAGAGCATCAATGCTATTGCTGTTAACACTCGTCAAGTATCAGACAAAATAGCTCTTTTGGTCGATACAAAGGGTCCAGAAATCCGTACTTGTATGGGCGACGCTCCTATCGTATTCGAGGCTGGTAAGAAGATTGCTGTTAAGGGCGATCCTAAGGGTAACTCAACAGCTGAGACTCTTTACGTTTCGTATGAAGGTTTCGTTAACGACCTTAGTGTAGGCAACCAAATATTAATCGATGATGGCGATATTTCGCTTCGTGTTGTTGAGAAAAAGGCTGACGAGCTTATCTGCGAAATTGAGAATAGCGGTAGCATCGATACATTGGTAGACAATGTTCGTCGCGCAGGTCGTAAGAGTGTCAACGTACCAGGTGTGTCAACTAAGTTGCCTTCACTTACTGAGAAGGATAAGAGCTTCGTGCTTTGGGCTATCGATAACAACATCGATTTCATTGCTCACTCGTTTGTTCGTTCGAAGGCCGATGTTAAAGAGATTCAAGACATACTTGACGCACACAATAGCCCTATCAAGATTATTGCGAAGATTGAGAACCAAGAGGGTGTTAACAACATCGATGAGATTCTTGAGTGCGTATATGGTGTGATGGTAGCACGTGGCGACCTTGGTATCGAGGTTCCTTGTGAGCGTATTCCACTTATCCAACGTCAGCTTATTCGCAAGTGCGTTGAAGCAAAGCGTCCTGTGATTGTGGCTACTCAGATGCTTCATACTATGATTAAGAACCCACGTCCAACACGTGCAGAGGTTACCGACATCGCAAACGCTATCTACTATCGTACCGACGCTATCATGCTTTCTGGTGAGACTACTTATGGTAAGTACCCAGTTGAGTGCGTTGAGACAATGACTAAGATTGCAAAAGAGGTTGAAGCAGCAAAAGATTCACGCAATGATATTCCTGTACCTTTTGTTCACAACGAAGTTACTGCATACCTTGCAGAAACAGCAGTTGGTGCATCGCGTGAACTTCCTATCAAGGCTATTTTGACCGATAGCTTTACTGGTAAAACAGCTCGTTACATTGCTGCATTCCGTAGCCCAGTGCCTGTTTATGCATTTGCATACGAAGCTCGTGTAGCTCGTGAACTTGCACTCTCTTATGGTGTGTTTGCTGAGATTTTGGGTGAATCGAAGTCGGCTACAATCCGTTCTAAGGTTGAGAGCCTCATCAACGATGGCGATCTTGTTCCAACCGACCTTATCGCTTACATTGGTGGTAGCTTTGGTATTGGTAGCGGTACTACTTCGTTAGAAATAATCACTGTTGAAAACTTCCTTAAGAAGATTGACAAGATTGGTGATTAATGGTTGACAAATAGATATTATTTCTATAGTCGAATATAAGTAGAAATTCCCTCGTTCTGAGAATATCGGAGCGAGGGATTTCTCGTTATTGTACGTTCGTCAATAAAAAGGCTACTTTCGTCAAAAAGCTATATTTACATAGCAACTGATAAGCAAAAAAAGCAGACCTTTGCGCCCGGAAAAAAAAAATCAGGAAATTTTCTCCTTTAATATGAAATACAAATTACCAATTGTAGCAGTATTTGCTATGCTTATCGGAATTGCTCCTGTCTATTCACAAAACAAACCAATAACCAAAGAACAGGTATTAGCAATGTCGGCTGAGCAACTTAGTGAGTTGTCGCTTGAAGAATTGATGCAAGCTGTAGAACTTTTAGGCGTAAAGAACATTGACGAACTATTCGCCATTATAATGAACAAGAATGTGTCGAGTGCGTCGAAAAAAGAAGAAATAGCTTTTACATCACCATTAGCAACCACAGTCATAACACAAGAAGAGATGTTGTCGTATGGTTGCAAAACTATCGAAGAGGCCTTTCGCCTCATTCCTGGCATGATTGTGTTGCAAAAAGCCAATGGCGTGTTCGATGTTCAGATGCGAGGATTGAACAATATACCTGATGGCAATTTGCTTCTCTATACCGAAAATGCCAATGTGCTTCTTATGGTTGATGGACGTGTGATGCACAACTATTCGATAGGTACAATGACAATGGAAAATTTGCCAGTCTCGATTATTGATGTCGATCGTATCGAAGTAGTGCGTGGCGCGTGTTCGGCTCTCTATGGTGTTAATGCTTTAAATGGCGTTATTAACATTATTACTCGTCGTCCATCAGACTCAGAGCATAAAGTTAATGCCAACATATCAGCAGGTTCACATAGCACATACACTGCAGAATTAGCATTTAGAAAAAGAGCAACTAATACAGTGGCATGGGGAGTAACTGGTAATTTGCAATATCGCCAGCGACCAACTGACAAGCTATATGCAGTATCTGGTGGCGACACATACATAGTGAATGATGCTTCGCTGATGCAGCAAACATATACAACCAGCGATATAAATAATCTCATAGCTAATGGCAGTTTAACCGAGGTGCAGAGCAACAACATGTTTAGTGTAGAGCAGTATGGACAAATGGTACAACTGGCTACATCTGCAAAACTCGATGGTACCCAAGAATTATTCTATTCTACACCGTTTGAGTATCGAGATGCTACACAATGTTTTAGCGATTCTAAACTTGCACGTCGCAATTGGGGGGTGAATGCCTATGCTGACATTAACCCATCGGCAGATTTGGCAATATGTTTGACAGCTGGATATTCGCAAAGTCTTGCTATGCAAACCACCATTATGGAGGCGCCATATTCGTTTGCATTCAGACAGTTTAAAAAAGGGTATTTCAATGCTGATGTGCGATATAAAGATCTACATGTGCAAGCCAATTACTATGCTGGACCAGAAAACTATGCTGTTGGTCGACCAGGATTGAAGGCTAACTTTAAGCAGATATTTGCTTCGGCCGACTATGATATATTCTTGGGTGATTTCAACATCCGTCCTGGTTTCTATTATCAATATATGTATGGCAAAGATTATAAGCCAACATTTGATTATGGTGATGGAAAAGGTGAACAAACACTATCAGGCTTTTTCAACGATGATGCAACGTTGAGTTCGATAGCGCCAAGTATCCGACTCGATTATAGTTTAGATAAGTGGCGTTTTATAGTTGCAGCACGTGGCGACAAAACAAGCATACCCGATAAGTGGAACTTGTCGTTGCAAGGTGTCGTGACCCATCAGTTCAACGACAATAATTTCATCCGTCTCAATTATGGTCATGGTGTACGTTCGGCCAATATGCTCAATGCTAATAGCAACTATAAGTGGCAACGCACAGGAATGACATATCCCAATACAATAGAATTCTTTGGTAACGAAGATGCAAATCTTGTTAGTATCGACAATTTTGAACTTGGTTATCGTTGGCAACCAACAATGTCGCTCCTTATCGATGCTGAAGTATTCTATTCGCGCAGTAAAGATTATGGTGCAATGATGAGCTTCGATTCACAAGCATTTACATCGTATGAAAATATGTATTCTGCTATGAAAGAAATTCTTACAACAGCAGATGGAAACGCTATTAATGTAAATAAGGCACTTAGCTCGTTAATGTCAAAAATAACGAGTCGAAGCAATAGCAGTTACGATAATTTGCCATACAAAGTGAATCAGATGGGATTCAGCTTAAATGCCGATTGGATTATATCTTCTAAAGTTGTAGCTAAGCTTAATGCAAATGTGCAGCAAACAATTATTGATAATTACTATCTCTATAATCAAGCAGCATCGCTCAACGAACAATTCTATGGTGATAATGGTATAGTGAGCAACTTAGCCGAAGGCTTGCGCGATATTGTTTTCTGTATGGAAGGTTTGTCGGCCGATGGCAATACACAACTTTCGACTAATGAAAAGAAATTGGGTACTAATGTTATCACGGCATTGGCATCGCTTAGCCATTCTGAAGATTATGTCGAGCGTGTCAATGCAATGTCTGATGCACAACGTGAAGCATTGTTCGATGCACTGCGTACTGCATATTTTGACAAGAGTTACATATTAGATTCGGAAGGCAAATATGGTCAGCGTAATACAACTTATCAAAACACTCTGACGCTCTATTATGCCTTAAAATATGGTATCGATTATAATCAAAATGCCCAAGAGTATACATTTAGCCAATCGCATATCAAGAGTCCGAAACAAGTCAATGGTCATAAGCATAAATCGACACCATCGGTGTATGGTATGATAGGAGTTATTGTAAAACCAGTTTCTCAACTCAACATAGCAGCATATGCCAATTTTGTTGGAAAGCGAACATACACAACTGTTTATGGCACTCAAGAACTTGATAACCGAATGACACTCAACGCAAAAATAGGTTATACTATTTTTGATGGGTTAGAAGTGTCGGTTACTGGTGATAATATATTTAATACAGAAAAACAAGAGTTTATATACTCAGATAAGATAGGTGGAATTTATTCTGTCGGATTAAAGTATAATCTCTAATAACATAACAACGAACTAATAATGAAAACAACTAAAACACTTTTAGCACTAATTACTTGTGCTGTTACATCGCTCTTTGTTATAGCTTGTAGCGATGATGATGAAGTTAAAACTGATACTTACAACTTCACAAATAGTGTTGATTATTCTATCCAGCCTGAAGCTATAGATTTGGGATTGTCTGTAAAGTGGGCATCATGCAATTTGGGAGCAACGACTCCAGAAGGTGATGGTGGATTCTTTGCTTGGGGCGAAACAGTAACCAAAGAATTGACAAAATATAATTGGAGCGGTTATAAATACGCTAATCTTAAATCAGATACCACAATGACAAAATATGTTATTGTAGATGAAGCAGAAATACATCTTGATGCAGTTGATGATGCTGCAACCGTGAATTTGGGTGGAAAATGGCGAATGCCTACATATGCAGAGTGTTATGAATTAACTACGAAATGTACCCATGAATGGACTATGCAAAATGGTGCTACTGGCTATAAGTTTACAGCAGCAAACGGTAATAGCATATTTATTCCAGCTGCAGGCTTTTTAACCGATGCAGGTGAGTTGAGCAATCATTGGAGTCAAGGTGCCAATGCTGCCAAAGGATGTTACTGGTCATCAACATTACATAGTGAAAATGAACAAATGGCTTTTGACCTCTTTTTCTACTATCCTGACTATGTAAATGGTGACTACGATCAGTGGTATCGTTATGCAGCACAACCTATACGTCCTGTTTATGCTGAATAAATTATAGAAAAAATACGCCTAAAACACTTTTTATTTGTTTGATGACGGCACTCTGCATTGAAAAGTGGAGTGTCGTCGTTGTTTTTTATGCTGAATAGTTAAAAGTACTTTGTGAGCAAAACATTAACTTTGTACATACAAACCACTTAATCTGTATGCAAAGCACATCAATAACATTAGAAACAATTCAGAACGACAATGATGCCCCAATTAGGCGTTTTCTTTTGCTATTTCAAGGTATAGGTTTGATACTTATTGTAGCACTCTTTTTTAAGAAAATATTTGATATATCAGATGATATTTTTACACTCTGTCTTTTCGTTGCGATACTAATATTAGTAATCTTTTTCTCTATTTATGATATGTCGAAGCGTGATGCAATACCAACGGGTACGTTAACTATTGGTAGTGAGCAAATAATGTATTGGCCGCAAGGAGTTAATGCACAATGCTTTAAATGGGAAGAAATTCGTGTTGTACAATACTTCTATCATAGCTATAATGGCGAGTCAATAAATGGTCGATATTATTCAAAAGGAGACAAGAATTATATCATTATACAGTGTCGGAATGGGCATAATGTTAAAGTTAATTTTCATCTTGAAAGAAAACAAGTTTTGTCCATCGAAGAGATTTTGAAACAGAGTTGTCAAATAAATAATGTGCGTTTTTATAGAAGGAAAAAGGCATGAGAAAGCATCGAATAATCATTGTTATCGCGATAGTACTATTAAGTTTGCTTATTGCAGTTCATTTATGGGTACCACGTCCATTGTTCAGCACTCCAACATCTACAGTGGTAACAGATAGGCATGGTGCATTTATTGGAGCTCAGATTGCTGCCGATCAGCAATGGCGTTTCCCTGAGTCGGATAGCATATCATATAAGTTGGCACAATGTTTAGTCTCATGCGAAGATCATCGTTTTTGGTATCATATGGGCATCGATCCAATAGCAGTGGTGCGTGCAGCTATTCGCAACATACAAAATGGGCGTGTAACAGAGGGGGGCAGCACAATTACAATGCAACTTGCACGTATGGCACGTGGAAATCAGAGTCGCACATTGTGGCAGAAGGTAATAGAGGCTATTTGGGCTGTCGATATAGAGTTAACATATAGCAAAGACGAAATATTGCGCATGTATGCCTCTAATGCGCCATTTGGCGGTAACACTGTAGGAGTGGGGGCTGCAGCATGGCGCTATTTTGAACGTGATGCTGCATCATTGTCGTGGGCAGAAAATGCAACATTAGCAGTATTGCCGAATTCTCCATCACTTATTCACATGGCGCGTAATAGAGGTCGATTAAAACAAAAGCGAGACGCTCTACTTCAAAGACTTGCTAATGATAATGTGATAAGCAGCGAAGAGTGTGCATTGGCAATACTCGAACCATTGCCCGATTCGCCTCATCCAATACCTAATCATGCACCACATTTATTGTCGCAGATAGCAAAAAAGTATGCTATGCAGCAGACACAAACAACTATCGATATTAATGTGCAGAACAGAGTACAGCAATTAGCCGATCGTTATTCGCTTAACTATAAATCAAATTATATCGACGATATTGCTGTATTGGTGGCCGAAGTAAACACAGGTAATGTAGTGGCTTATGTTGGTAATAGTAGTCAAATTACTTCTACTTCGCAAGTTGATAATATTCAGAGCGAACGCAGTACAGGTAGTTTGCTAAAACCAATACTATATGCCGCTATGATGAGTGATGGTGAAGCTACTCCACGTATGCTATTCGCTGATACGCCATTGAATATCAATGGATTTAGTCCGCAAAATTTTAGCAAATCGTATGTGGGAGCTGTTCATGCCGATGAAGCAGTAACAAACTCTCTCAATGTGCCTCTTGTTCGTATGTTGTCGAAATATACAACAGGTAGGTTTATGAATGTGTTGCAATGGCTTGGTATGACAACATTGCACTTTTCACCAGATCATTATGGAGCTGCCATAATATTAGGTGGTGCAGAAGGTTCGCTATGGGACATGACTGGTATGTATGCTTCGTTGTCGCGACGTTTAAAAAATTATCACATGTATGGTAATAACTACGATGATAATGATATTCATCCGCTCTGTTTGATTGCTCATCAGCAAAGTAAGCAGCAAATGTGTAGTAGGTCGAAAATATCAGCGTCGGCTATATGGCAAGCCTATGAAGCTATGAGTGCCCTCAATCGTCCAGAAGAGGAAGCTGATTGGCAGCAATTTAGTTCGATGAAGCGTGTAGCATGGAAAACAGGTACAAGTTGGGGTGGTCGTGATGCATGGGCTATAGGTACAACAACACAATATGTAATTGGGGTTTGGGTCGGAAACTCAACAGGTGAGGGTAGAGCTAATCTTACTGGTGTTGGATATGCAGCTCCACTTATGTTTGATATTTTTTCATTATTTAATGATGGCGAATGGTTTGTAAAACCTCTTGATGATATGGATTCGCAATTAATATGCCGTAATAGTGGTCATATAGCTTCGCCA
>JBGUYH010000124.1:0-10486 GCA_045118595.1 Bacteroidales bacterium
ATGTGTATCCCATTGGCATTATAAGCACATCGGTTGGACTAATTAGTTTGAGCGCATTGGCATAGCGTTCTTTTATTTCAAATTCATCATTTTGGGCTGACACAACAAATTTTAGTTGTATGTCGGTGTTGTGTTTTTGAGCCTCGTCAATCAGTGATATTAGTGGTTGGATATTTGTTATGGTTGCTTCGTGTTGAGCAAAGATTTTGCTTGGTTTAATACCCATAGCAGTCAGTTTGCTTTCTGTTGGTATGCTTGATGTTAGTTTGGGCGATATGCTCAGTAGTGAAGCATGTTGGGCTATTTGTGACGAGTATATGGTTCCGTTTGTCTCGATGGTTGTGTGCCATCCTTCGGCTTCGCATAATTCTATCAATTGGCATGTGGCTGAGGCTTGCAAAAATGGTTCGCCACCAGTTATTACCACATGTCTTATAGCTTTCATATTGTTTTTGAGTGTGTTGAATATGTCGGTTACAAGCATAGTTTGAGGTGTGCCATAACCAAACGAGGCATGAGCTGTATCGCATAGACATGGCTTACCGTTGGCAGCCGTCCATATGCAGCGTAGGTTGCAACCTTGCAAGCGCACAAACATCGATGGTGTACCCACCAATTTGCCTTCGCCTTGCAAGGTTCCACTTAGTCCTATGCCTGTTGTTGTGCCATCTATAGGGAAAATACCTTCTCGTGATAGTATGAGTGTATTGGTACTTTTCATAGTTGGTGTTAAAAGAGTGGACGGTAGAGCGATGTGTCTTCAACACCAGCTTCGGCAAATGCTTTGGCGCGAAGAAGACAACTATCGCACACGCCGCACGGACGTTCGCCTCCTTTGTAGCAACTCCATGTAAGACCAAAATCAACGCCAAGTTTTTGTCCGAGGCGTATTTCATCGGCTTTGGTCATATTGATAAAAGGTGCGTGTATCTCAATGTGCTGACCATTTTCGGCGCTCATTACTGTTCCCAAATTGATAGCTTTTTCCATGGCATCGATAAATACTTTTCGGCAATCTACATAACCCGAATAGTCTACTTGGCTTACTCCAATGTAGATATGTTGTGCTCCCAAAGCTTCTGCCATTGAGGCTGCTACTGATAAGAATACCATGTTGCGCGCTGGAACATAGGTCTGTGGTATGTCAGTGCGTTGAGTGTTGCCATCTTCTACTGTCATATTCATATCGGTTAGCGATGAGCCGCCCCATTGGGCAAGGTTTAGACTTACGATGTGATGACTTGCTACGCCTGCTTTTTCGGCTATTGCCTTTGCGTTGCGTAGTTCACGACTATGTCGCTGGCCATAGTCAAATGAAATGGCA
Organism: Bacteroidales bacterium; assembly: GCA_045118595.1. GTDB lineage: Bacteria > Bacteroidota > Bacteroidia > Bacteroidales > Marinilabiliaceae > W3P20-009. The sequence goes on from JBGUYH010000124.1 coordinate 1,325, forward strand.
TGAACCTCGTGCCCATCGGCTTTAGCGAGGTATAGAGCGGTGCTACTGTCGAGACCGCCAGAGAGAAGTACTACTGCTTTACTCATGTTGATAGTTTTTTTTAGAGACAGGATATTACGAACTGTCTGATTGTTTGACTATTGTTATTTTATAGGCTCGAGTTTGAAAGCCATATTTATTGTTTCGCTTCGGCTCTTGCCTGTGGTATCAATTTTTATCTTTTGGCTTATGTAGCCTTTCGCTCCACACTGCACAAGGTACGTAACACCAGGTTCGGCTTTGAATCCAAATGTACCATTGTCGTCGGGATGTAGTTTGATGTTAGTTCCATCGTTGCCTATTATCTTAACAAATGGCCGTTTGGGTAATCTTCCATCGGTGGTTGTTAGTTTGCCGTCATACATTAGTACTACATCGGGGAGTATGAAGTGGAATATATTGTCGATGCCTATTTTTGTACGTCCACTGCTAAAAAAGCCCTCTTCTTTGTTGCCTTTAAATGTTATGCCAAAATCGTCGGATGAACTATTTATAGGTAATCCCATATTGGTAACTACATAGTGCCCGTTGTCGTTTTTTACGGCTTTGTACACATCAAGTCCACCATATCCGATGTGTCCATTTGAGCTAAAGTAGAGAGTCCCGTTATCGCGTACATACGGAAACATTTCATCGCCTTTGGTGTTGATTATGGCACCTAGGTTTTCAGCTTTGCTCCATGTGCCATCAGCTTGTCGGTGGGTTAGGTATATGTCTTTGCCACCATGTCCGCCTCCTTTGTCGCTAACAAAGTATAATGTTTGTCCGTCAGGACTGATGGCGGGGTGCGCCACCATCAATGTTGAGTCTCCACCAGGAATTACTCTAACGGGTTCGCCCCATCGACCACCCGAGCGTTGCACTTCGTAGCAGTCTGCATTATTTTCGCTTTGTGCATTGTATGGACAGCGAGTGAAATACATCGTTTTTCCATCGGCGGTGAGAGATGGTGTGCCATCGTCGTTTTTTTGTCCAAAGGGTTCACCAAGTGGCTCTGGTTCGGTCCACGCATCGGCACCATCTATTTTGCTCATATAGATGTTGGAGTTGCTTTGTCCTGTAACTCGGTTCGTCTTTTGTCGGCGGCGTAGTGAACGCATTGATGTGAAGTATACTACATCATAATCATCGCCAACAAAGGCAGGTGAGTAGTCGGATGCTCGTGAATTAAATTCTTTGGCAAGTGTGACTATGTAACCAGTATCGGGTGGGTTTTTATAATTGTATTCGGTGAGTGTTTTGATATTTTTGCGAGCCAATCGGCACGAAGCTATGCCATTGTCAGCTTCTGTGGTGTTGAACGGAACAATAGTTTTGTATAGTTCAAAATTTTCTTCGGCTTTGTCATACATGCCACATGCTAACTGACATTGTGCCATGTAGAGGTACAAGTTATTGTCTTTATGTTTGTTTTTAATTGCGGCTTGATATGCCGAAGCGGCTTTTTTATATAGTCCCTTTTTTTTGTAGCATTCGGCCAAATGGTACGAATAGTCGGCTAAATTGTATTTGTTCTTTTCGCCAATACTTGCTTTTCCGAAAAGGTTGCTTGCACGGTCGTATTCGCCAATCTCGAAAGCCTTTTTTGCTTTCAGACCGCGTCCGCCACCGCACGAAATGAGTAGCATAGGTGTTGCTACAATGCTGAATATTATCGCTAATTTTTTAAGCATGGCGCAAAATTACTAATTGCGAATTGAAAATTGAAAATTATTTGGTATTAGTAGTATATCATTGTTCATAAGTCATTCATCGCTATTTTTGCATGTTGAAAAACAAAAGACGCTATGCAGATAAATTTTCAGCGGTTCAGAGCCGTATTTTTTGATATGGATGGTGTGCTCTATGATAGTATGCCTAATCATGAATATACATGGGTTCACTCGTTTGCCGAGTATGGTATTGACTTTAAGCCAGAAGATGCTTACATTAACGAGGGGCGCACAGGCAGAGGAACGATAAATTTGGTTTTTAATAATTTGTATGGTCGCGATGCTACAGATGATGAGGTTAATGCCATATATGGTAAAAAAACAGAGTTGATGCGTACTCGTCCTATAGCTCCAATTATGAATGGTATGGTGCAGTTTGTCGATATGTTGCGTCGCAATGGGGTTAAAACCTATGTTGTTACTGGGTCGAAGCAGCCTACATTAATGGATAAACTTGGTCACGATTTTGGTTTCGACCGCGAGCATATTATCTGTGGTGCTGATGTGCAAAAAGGGAAACCTGATCCAGAACCATATCTAATAGCTTTGCACCGTTCGGGCGAAAAGGTTTGCGACTGTGCTGTTGTTGAGAATGCGCCAATGGGTGTGCGGGCTGCAAAAGCTGCTAACATATTTACCATAGCAGTTAATACAGGTAAGTTGTCGGCACATCATCTGACTAGTGAGGGTTGTGATGTGTTGTTCGAATCAACATTAGCCCTATACAAGGCATGGAATGTTTAACGCACTATTTTTAGCATTACAGGGAAATGATCGCTATAACCATTGTGATATTTCATTCCAACGAATGTGCGTAATGGTTTGTAACCACCATAGCGTTCATCATCTTCACGAATAAAATCAAGGTCGCATACCGAATAAATTGGGCGTATTGGTTGACATAGCGCAGGCGACACAATTATGTGGTCGATAGTTCCCCAAACGCCTCTGTATTTGTACGATGATTTAGGTGTGTCACCCGATAAATTGATGTATGGCGCATCTGTTGCTTGTGCTCCAAAAATGGTGGTAAGCGCAGGTGCATCGGCCGTATCGTTAAAGTCGCCCATAAGTACAATCTTTGCGTTTGGATTTGAAGCAATGATAGAGTCGCAAAAGAGGCGAGCACGGCGTGCTACATATTCACGTTTCCAAATGGTTTCGTTGGCGCCACCATATTTAGATGGCCAGTGATTCATCATAATGTGAAATGTGTCAGCATCAAATAGTATCTGAGCGTAGAGAATGTCACGGGTGAAAAATGAGCTGTCGGGTATTGAAACGTTGATAGGAAACGATTTTATAATGGTAGCTTTTTCTGGGTCGTAAAGCATTGCGACATCAATGCCACGTTTATCTGGCGTTGGATAACAGATACCTTTGTATATCTTTCCTAATCCAGAATTCTGAAGCAGATATTTAAGAGCCATATCACCCTCAATTTCGCATAGTCCAACTATGGTAGGCCAATTCCATCCATTGGCTGCCATAATAACTTTCTTTATGCGTTCGGCTTTTTCATTCATGCGAGTAAAATTCCAATGATAATCGCCATCAGGTGTAAAAGCCTCATCGTTTTTCAAAGTGTCATCATCGCAGTGAAAAAAATTTTCAATGTTGTACGACATTAGCACTAATGTGTCGCGATGTGATATGTTTGTATTGGTCTGAGTCGAAATGTTCTGTGTTGTGTTGCAAGCTGCAAACACAGAAGCTAATACTACATAATAAACGTACTTCATAACTATCTTAAATTGAGGCGTAAAATTAGACCATTTGAGCGTGACTACCAAAATAGAATCTTATAAAGATTCGAACTATATTCCTTTTCACAACTAAAATAAGTGTAGCATTAGGTTTTACTTACTCGTTATTCGTAATTAATTACTATCTTTGGCGCGATATTTTTACAGGTAAAAAGATTTAACAAGAAGTCATGATTAAACCAACACCAATTGAAAAGGTAATTGACTTGGGTGATGGAAGGACCATCACCATCGAAACAGGCAAATTAGCCAAACAAGCCGATGGTGCAGTCATGGTAAAGTGCGGTGGTACTTATTTGCTTGCAGCAGTTACAAGTGCCAAAGAGGCAAAGCCCGATACCGACTTCATGCCACTGACAGTAGAGTACAAAGAAAAATTTGCATCGGCAGGACGATTCCCAGGCGGTTTTACTCGTCGCGAAGGTCGCGCATCTGATTACGAGATTCTTATAGCACGTCTCGTAGACCGTGCATTGCGTCCTCTCTTCCCTGACGACTACCATGCCGATACTTTTGTAACCATTACTCTCTTCTCTGCCGATGAGAATGTGATGCCTGATTCGCTCGCAGGCTTGGCTGCTTCTGCTGCTATTGCTGTGAGTGATATTCCATTCCACGGACCAATATCAGAGGTACGTGTAGCACGCATCAATGGTGAGTTCAAAATCAACCCATCGGCTAAAGAACTTGAGTCGGCCGATCTCGACCTTATGGTAGCAGCTTCGGCTAACGATATTAACATGGTTGAGGGTGAAGCAAAAGAGGTGTCTGAAGAGGTAATGCTTGAAGCACTCAAATTTGCTCACGAAGCTATAAAGAAACAAGTTGCAGCACAGGTTGAATTGGCTGCAATAGTTGGTAAAGCAAAACGCGAATATTGCCATGAAGATAACGACGAAGAACTTCGCAAACTTGTTCGCGAAGAGTGCTATCCAAAGGCATATGCTGTAGCATGCTCAGGCAACAAAAATAAAGCAGAACGTGGCGAAGCATTTGATGCTATCGTTACTGAATTTATCGCTAATCACTATCCAGAAGGTTTTGAAGGTGAAATACCAGAAGCTAACATCAAACGTTACTATCACGATGTAGAACGCGATGCAGTTCGTCGTGCTATGCTCGATGAGGGTAAGCGCCTTGATGCACGTAAGATGGATGAAATTCGCCCTATTTGGTGCGAAGTAGGCTATTTGCCTGGTCCTCACGGTTCTGCCATCTTTACTCGTGGTGAAACACAGTCGCTCTCTACCGTTACGCTCGGTACTAAACTTGATGAAAAACTCATCGATGAAGCTACTGTACAAGGTTCTGATCGATTCCTTCTTCACTACAACTTCCCACCATTTTCAACCAACGACCCTAAAGCTCCTAAGGGTGTAGGTCGTCGAGAAATTGGTCACGGACATTTGGCAATGCGTGCTCTCAAGAATATGATTCCTGAGGATATACCTTACACAGTACGTGTAGTTTCTGATATTCTCGAGTCGAATGGCTCATCGTCAATGGCTACCGTTTGTGCTGGTACACTCGCACTTATGGATGCTGGTGTGAAGATTAAGAAACCAGTTGCAGGTATCGCAATGGGTCTTATCTCTGACGATAAATCAGACAAATATTGCGTTCTCTCCGATATTTTGGGCGATGAAGACCACTTGGGCGATATGGACTTCAAGGTAACTGGTACCCGCGATGGTATCACAGCAACCCAGATGGATATTAAGATTGATGGTCTGCGTTATGAGGTGCTCGAAAAAGCTTTGCAACAAGCCAAGCAAGGTCGTTTGCACATCCTTGACCTCATTGAGGAAACCATACCAGCACCACGTGAAGATTATAAACCACATGTTCCACGTATTGAATTGATAACCATACCAAAAGACTTTATTGGTGCTGTAATAGGTCCTGGTGGTAAGATTATTCAAGAAATACAAGCATCTACCAACACTGTAATTAACATAGAAGAAGAGGGTAACGTAGGTAAGGTTAGCATTGCATCATCGTGCAAGGCCGATATTGAAGCAGCAAAAGCACGCATCAATACCATCTGCGCAGTACCTGAGGTAGGTAAAGTATACAAAGGTAAGGTTAAGTCACTTTTGGCTTTCGGTGCATTCATCGAGATATTGCCAGGTAAAGATGGTTTGCTCCATGTTAGCGAAATAGATTGGAAGCGCATTGAAGATCCTGCCGACGTACTCAAAGAGGGTGATGAAGTTGAGGTTATCTTGAAAGAGATTGACGAGAAAACAGGTAAGTTACGCCTTTCACGTCGCGACCTCTTGCCTAAGCCAGAAGGTTATGTAGAACCACAACCACGCGAGCGTCGTCCACAAGGTGAACGTGGTCCACGTCGTGAAGGTGGTGAGCGTCGTCCACAAGGCGAGCGTCGTCCACATCGCGATTAAGAATAGTAGAATAATTCTTTATGATAGAGTCCGACTCGGAGTAATCTGAGCCGGACTTTTTAACTATCTATGAGTTCTGTTATGACAAAAAAAGCAACTTTTGTCTCTTAATGCTTAAAAAATATAACATCAAGGTTGGCAATTCAACCATAAATGCATTATTTTGCAAAGATAAATGGCTATCGAACCGAGTAATAACAACGAGGTGTTATGATGCACTTAGTTCGAAATCGGTACCTCGTTGTCAGTCGGTTTTGTGACTGATAAGGGCGAAGCCGTAGAAAAAAGTAATTATTGTTTTTTGCAAAATATTGGAAAATAGAATATTATATCGATGAGTAAGGATGTTAAGATAGCGGTAGCGGGTACTGGTTATGTAGGTCTCTCTATCGCAACTTTGTTGTCGCAGCATCATCAAGTGACAGCTGTTGATATAGTACCTGAGAAGGTCGACCTCATTAATAATCGCAAATCACCTATCGTAGACAAAGAGATAGAAGAGTATTTGTCTACAAAGTCGCTCAATTTGCGAGCAACTCTTAATGCAGAAGAGGCATATAGCGATGCTGATTTTGTAGTTATTGCAGCTCCAACTAACTATGATTCGCAAAAGAATTTCTTCGACACATCGGCTGTTGAAGCTGTTATAAAACTTGTGATGCAGTACAATGCGAATGCTATTATGGTTATCAAATCGACGATACCTGTTGGTTATACCCAAAGCATTCGTGAAAAAACAGGAAGCAAAAACATAATATTTTCACCAGAATTTTTGCGTGAAAGTAAAGCGCTTTACGACAATCTCTATCCAAGTCGTATAATAGTTGGTACTGATATGAGTGATGCACGTTTGGTTGATGCAGCTCATACATTCGCAGCACTATTGCAAGAGGGAGCAATAAAGCAAAATGTTGATACACTCTTTATGGGCTTCACAGAAGCAGAAGCAGTAAAACTCTTTGCCAATACATATCTTGCATTGCGTGTTTCGTATTTCAACGAACTCGATACTTATGCAGAGATGAAAGGATTGGATACGCAGCAGATTATCAATGGTGTATGTCTTGATCCTCGTATTGGTTCGCATTATAATAACCCTTCGTTTGGTTATGGTGGTTATTGCTTGCCAAAAGATACAAAGCAGTTATTGGCTAACTATGCCGATGTTCCTGAAAATTTGATAGAGGCCATAGTTGAATCGAACAGAACGCGTAAGGATTTTATTGCCGATAGAGTTCTCAAAATGGCTGGTTACTATGACTATTATAATCATGGCGATTATAGCGCAAGCAATGAGAAGCAATGTGTTGTTGGCGTTTATCGTCTTACCATGAAATCGAACTCTGACAATTTCCGCCAGAGTTCAATACAAGGCGTTATGAAGCGCATCAAAGCCAAAGGTGCTACTGTTATCATCTATGAGCCAACACTCAACGATGGTGATACGTTCTTTGGAAGCAAAATTGTAAATAATCTTGACCAGTTCAAGAGTATGTGCAACGCCATAATTGCCAATCGCTACGATGCTGTGCTCGACGATGTGCAAAGCAAAGTTTATACTCGCGATGTATTCAGACGTGACTAATTGGTAGCAGATGCTTCACAACTTGAAACTGACAACAAGCGTTTAGAACAATTGTTTGATGCAACAATTGATAATATCAAAGAGCTTGTTTTGTCGCGAGCATGGTGTCAAGATGATTATGACGCAATGGCAACGCGCATAGAGTTGATACGTGAGCATATAAAAACCAATTGTTACATCAATGCAATGGCTACTAAACCAGCGCTTATCGAGCATATTGTTATGTTGTTACTAACCGATACAAACAACAAAGATGCTTATCTTGGACTCGATTTGCTCGATAGCATGATAGCCGATTATGAATGCTAAATGAAATTATCGGCAAGTACATTTGCAAGTGAAGTAGACTCAATTGTTGCAATGCACGATGCGCTTATGAACATAGTTAGCGCTGAAAGTGGACGAGCAACAGATAGCGGACTGAATGAATATGTGAGGCAAGGCAAGGTTTTGCTGAGCGTGGTGAAGAATATACAAAAACGATACAACGAAGCTGCCGAGATAGGTTTTGAATTATCATCAAGTATGCAGTGGCTTTATGTCACCGCTATGAAGGCGATGCAAGATGTGTATGATAATGGAATAGGTTGCTGGCACTACAAATTTGTACGTGAATGGCCTGAACTTACCGAATGGCTTCGGAGTAGAGTGAAAAAATAAGAAAAACGCACGATGAAAGGAATAGTTTTAGCAGGAGGTTCTGGTACTCGTTTGTATCCAATAACCAAAGGCGTTAGCAAGCAGATGCTGCCTATATTCGATAAGCCGATGATTTATTATCCTATATCGGTATTGATGTTGGCAGATATTCGCGATATACTCATTATTTCAACGCCGCATGATTTGCCAGGTTTTCGTCGCTTACTTGGCGATGGTAGCGAATATGGCGTGCGTTTTGAATATGCAGAGCAACCTTCACCAGATGGTCTTGCACAAGCATTTCTGATTGGCGAGAAATTCATCGGTAACGATTCTGTATGCCTTGTTCTTGGTGATAATATATTTCATGGTGCAGGCTTTAGTGCAATGCTTCACGAAGCTGTTCGTAATGTAGAACAAGAGCATAAAGCCACGGTGTTCGGTTATTGGGTTGGCGACCCAGAACGCTATGGTGTCGCCGAGTTCGATAAACAGGGCAATTGTTTGTCAATTGAAGAAAAACCTCAGCACCCAAAGTCTAATTATGCTGTTGTCGGACTCTATTTTTATCCTAATAAAGTGGTTGATATAGCTAAAAATATAAAACCATCGGCGCGTGGAGAACTCGAAATAACAACAGTCAATCAGCAATTTTTGAACGATAAAGAATTGAAAGTACAAACTCTTGGACGTGGTTTTGCTTGGCTCGATACAGGTACACACGATTCATTATCTGAAGCATCTACATATGTTGAAGTACTTGAAAAACGTACAGGTCTGAAGATTGCATGTTTGGAAGGTATTGCCTATCGCAAGGGTTGGATTGACGAAGCTAAGATGCGTGAAGTAGCGCAGCCTATGCTAAAAAATCAGTATGGCCAATATCTACTAAAGGTTATTGATGAGGTAAAGAGATACGGGAAAGAGTAAATAATGGAAGTTATACATACAGCCATTAATGGGGTAGTTATAATTGAACCTCGTATTTTTGGCGATAACAGAGGATATTTTTTTGA
>JBGUYH010000125.1:0-7608 GCA_045118595.1 Bacteroidales bacterium
CGATGCGTTATTTATCTCATCAAAAATTTCGTATGTAAGAACACGTTTCTGTGCATAGATAACAACTACTTCTATGCACATCAGAAATAAGAAGAGATATTTTTTCATTGAAATCAAGGTTTTTACATATACACAAAAAGTCCACGACATAAACGCCATGGACTATATCTTCAACTTTCAAAAGCGAAATTGTGATTACTCAGCGTCTTGTTTAGCCGAATTGTTTGCCTTTTTATCGTTGTGCTTTGCAACTGTTTGTGGACGACGGAAATAAATCTTATCTTGATTATACTCCTGAGTTGCAATGCTCACTGGCTTTGGCAGACGCTCGTAGTATCTCGAAATCTCAATCTGCTCACGATTTTCGAAAACCTCTTCAAGGTTATCGGTATAGGTTGCGAACTCTTGCAATTTCTTGCTCAGTTCGTCCTTCATCTCGATGCTGATTTGGTTGGCACGTTTTGCAATGATATTAACCATTTCGTAAACGTTACCTGTCTTCTCCGACATCTCAACAACATTGTTAGTCAATGTATTGAGCGGTGCGGTGCTTTTTTTGAAATCTACTGGCATAACTTATATTATTCTTTGCTTATATCTTCAGTTATTTATCAATCGTTGAATTCAGTTTTATTCAGGTCTTGATACCTCTTTTTATCTGAATTGTTACCATAATTACGATAATAATCCAAATCATCTTCGTTTGGAGGTAACAATTTCTCAGCCTCTCTCAAACCCTCTTCCGACGATTTTAATATATGATTAGCCTTTTTCGAGTAACGACTCTGTGGATACTCGTTGACAAAAGCATAATATTCATCTATTGCTTCACGATAACGCTCACTCTGCTTCGACAATATACTACGCTCGGCTTGTATGTATTTAGCTTCTAATATCAAGAACGAAAGTTCCTCTCGATGCTCGGTATCTGGGTACTTACGCAAACAATTCTGAGCAACTATAACTGCACTCTTGTAATTATTGCCCATATAATCACCCAAATTAAAATACAACTTAGCATTATTGTATGCTTTGAGAGCGAGTTTATTCTGCATCTCTTTCATCATACGCTCCGACTCTGCAACTTTTGTCCCTTCTGGATACAAATTGAGATATGTCTGTAACTCATTAATACACATCTCTGTATCTGACTGATCGAGTTCTACTTTAGGCGACATATTGTAATAACAATAGCCACTCAAGAACTGACATTCTTCACAATTATCGCTACTAGGATATGTTTTTACGTATGATTGAAAATAGTGTGCTGCTGTTAGGTAATCACCTATCTCTACCAAACTTTTGGCATAGCACAAAGTAACAGTGTCGGCCTTCGATGTACCACTATAAACAGTGATAATACCACCCAACAAATTCGATGCTTTCAAATAGTCACCTTTGGCGTAATATTCAAGTCCTTTTCTGTACCACAATTCGTTGTCACGATTTTTAAGCAACATTTGATACTCAGAACATGAGCCAAAGATTGCTGCAAGTGACAAAATAGCAACTATATGTAGAATTTGTTTCTTTACCATCACATCTCTGTTAACACGACAAGGAACATCCCTGCCAAATCAACGCGCAAAATTAAAGATTATATCTATTATATCAAAAAATTTCAACAAAAGAAAGTCAAACTCTTACAAACGAAACGCCTAAGGCAACAACGAGAATACGTTTGAACTCTGTTTTTGATACTCCCCTGCTTCTATTTTGCTTTTAACTTCAGCAAATGTTTTAAGTGTATATGCTACATCATCATCGGTATGTATAGCAGTTGTTATTAAATGCAGTACTAATTCATTTTGCGATGATGTTGGATATTTAATAACAGGACAGAATATGCCATAGTTTTCGCGCAAATCGATAACCAAATTCATCGATTCATTGAATGCCACTTCTTCACAATCTGAACTTTTACAACAAAATATTATTGGTGTTATTGGCGATTGTGTTTGTCCAATATTCATACCGATATTTCGCAAGCCACTCTGCAGTTTTTGTGTCACTTGCATAAGTTGTTCTCTGTACTCAGAATGTGCACGCACAATTTCAAGACGAGCCATTGTAGCTTGCACTACAGCGCCAGGCAATGCTTTTGCAAAGAGCTGCGAACGCCTGTTATAACGCAAATAGTTAACAACCTTTTCAGTTGACACTATTGCGCCACCTGTGCTTGCTAATGCTTTTGAAAATGTAGAATATATGATGTCAACTTTATCTAACACTCCAAAATGTTCAGCTGTACCTCTGCCATTTTTACCCATTACACACAATCCATGACTATCATCAACCAGAAGTCGGAATTCAAAATCGTTCTTCAAAGCCACAATGTCGTCGAGTGCTCCCAAGTCACCTGTAATACCAAAAACGCCTTCAGTTATAAGTAAGATACCTGCATTGCGACCCATTTTTTTGATATAACCTTGAGCCATTTGCAACTTCTTACGGCAGTTTTCTATGTCGTTGTGTGGATAGACAAAACTTTTGCCTCCTTTGGCTTTATGTAGAAATACGCTATCAACAATACATGCATGACAATCAGAATCGTATACTATGACATCGAAACGCGAGCACAACGCATCAACTAACGACAACATTGCTTGATAACCATGGTTGTAAACAAAAGCATCTTCTTTGCATAAGAAGTCTGCCATTTTTTCTTCAAGTTGCTCATGCAATGCCGTTTGTCCACTTAACATACGTGCCCCCATAGGGTATGCGAGTCCCCATTGTGCAGTAGCTTGTGTATCAGCATTTCTAACCTCATCTCGATTAGCCAAACCGAGATAATCGTTCACACTCCAATTTAGTACATCTTTTCCTCTAAACTTCATGTGCGGACCAATAACGCCTTCGAGTTTAGGAAATGCGAAGTATCCGTGAGCCATGCACTGATAACGACCAAACGAACCTCCTTTTGTCTCTTCAATCTTGTCAAAAATATCCACTATCAAAAAATTTAGATGCGTAAGAACGCAAACATCAATGGGCGCAAATATAATAGTTTTTTACTATTACATTGCGCCCATAATATATCATTTATGGTTTAGTTACGTTATTTCAGAATTGCGCCTAGATTAGCGTCTATCTGTCTTAGTTCTGCTATAATAAGATCAGCTATCTGACTAGCTCCGAAAGCATTTAAATGTGTATCATCTTCCTTTCCATCGGGATAATTAGCATGACCTTCAGGTACGTGATTAAAAAGTTGTTTCGACTGCTCTGGTCCGTAAGCTAACACAAGTTTTTCAGACATCAATTGTGCATCGACAAGTGGCACATTGAGTTCTGTTGCTACTTGACGCATAGCATCTGGATAGTTTCCATGTGTATCAATCAGAACTCCATATTCGTTAAAGTTTCTTCTTACAATCGACGTTAACAGTATGGGAGTAGCGCCCAATTGCCGACTCTCGTTGACAAATTTTCGCAAATTTTCTTTGTATATTGTTGATGAGTTGGTATAACGAGTTGTGTCATTGCTTTTTTCATCGTTATGACCAAATTGTATCAATACATAATCGCCACTAACGATGTTTTTTTTCACTTTTTCCCATCGGCCTTCGTTGATGAAACTTTTGGTACTACGCCCGTTATAAGCGTAGTTGACATGATGCACATTCAGTGTGTCGACTATGTGTTTTATTATCTCTTCGCCCCACCCTGTTTCTGGTCGTACACTCTCTTTTTTCTGCGCCATTGTAGAATCGCCAATGGTATGTATGGTGAACGATTGTTTTTTTTCATCAGCGTTAGTACACGACACTAACATTGTTGTTGCAACAAGTGCTATTGTTATTATCCTTTTCATATAGTTTTGGTTTTATTCTATTGTAAACGAACTTATATCTATCCAGCCGCCATCGTTAGCATTTATGTTAGGGCGAGTGATAAACAGACCAACTTTTGCTCCTATCCACTTACCTTCTTTGGCTTGAAACGATTTGCTTATAGTAATAAAATTGACCTTATCGATACTATAACTAAAAACACACTCTGCAATGTTGTCCTTTGTTTGCGTCACTTGCACACGCAATGCTATTTCTTGATCATAATCAATAGCTATAGGCTTATTATTAACCACTTCAGCATTTCCCTTTGGAGCATCAACGCAGCTATTTTGTATTAAGCGAATGCCATCTGATGCGTTTTCAAGAATCAATCCAGCATAATCTTGTCCCATAACAATAAGTCCACCTCTCTCACCTTTGTATTTATCAGTTGGATGAAACTTAACATTTGCTGTAGCTATAAAATTGGGAGCTGGAAATTTTTGCAACAATAAATTTGGTACACTCCACAAATTTTTATATTCAGATGAAATTGGTACGGAAAATAGACGTAATCGACTATTGGCTGCATCACAGAAATACCAAAGTGCATTAGAATTGGCCATCCATTGCCATTGCATACCCAAATTAACTGAGTCAAAATTATCGCTCTCCACTGGGGTTGATATTGGTTGCTTAGGCAAATTAGGCTTTCTGTATGCAGACACAGGCGTACCACACATTTTATTATCAAAGTCCATTCCTATGATAGGCCAATCATCGTTCCAATGTAGTGGATTGAGATGAACAACACGCCCATAGGCATCTACATCTTGAAAATGCACGAACCAATGTTCTGCGCCATCGGGAGTGTCTATCCATGCTCCTTGATGTGGTCCGTTTATGTCTGTATTACCCTGATGCATTACAACTCGCCATTCATACGGACCTACTATATTTTCAGACCGCATTGCTAACTGATAACCAGTTGACACGCCACCTGCTGGACATAATATATAGTAATAGCCATTACGTTTATAAAGCTTTACACCTTCGATTGTAACATTATCTTCATGACCATCATAAATCACTCTATCTTCGCCTATTGTTTGCGTGCCATCGGGTGTCATTTCGATAAGTCCTAAGATACTTTTTAATCCTGCTCGCGAACCTGCATATCCATGCCCAATCCAAGCTCGTCCATCTTCATCCCAAAACGGACATGTATCGATTATACCTTTACTTTTATGAACAAGTATGGGTTTATTCCACCTACCACGTGGATCTTTCGTCTTGACCATATAAATGCCATTATCAGGATCGCCCCAATAGATATAAAATTCGCCTTCGTGATAACGCATTGCAGGTGCCCACACTCCATTACCATGACTTGGTTTATCAAACTGTTCAGTAGGTTCTAATCGTTCAATTGCATAATTTATTATCTGCCAATTCACTAAATCGTTAGAGTGCAATATAGGTAACCCAGGTATGCAATTAAAACTCGATGCTGTCATATAATAATCGTTTCCCACACGACATACATCTGGGTCGCTATAATCAGCATACAAAATAGGATTTTTATATTTGCCATTACCCAAATCAGAAACCCACACTTTGCTCACATAGCCATCTTGCGCCATTGCCATTAAGCATAGGCACATAGCAATGAATAGTGTTATGCCTTTTTTCATAGTTTCATTGTATTTATCGTGTTTCTATATCAACTCCATTCTGACGATAGTTTTTCAAAATCATTTTACCAACCAATCCATCTATGCGATTACCCTCTGCAACACCATTCCACTCACAATTTCTGACCGTAATATTATCTATATTTTCACTATCTTTTAGTCCAATGATAAATATACCATATTTACTTTTTTGCGAAGTAATTCCTTCAACAACTACATTGCGCACAATGGGCGGAAAATCACGTTGACAAGCTTCACGAGGCTCATAATCAAGATTTATTTTCAAAACAGCCTCTTTACACTGCCCTACTTTTATATTTCTGACATATATATTTTCAATCACACCGCCACGACACGGATTCGTTTTAATGCGAACCACACGCTCAAGTTCAGGTGAATCCATCTCACAGTTTTCAACCCACAGATTACGATAGCCACCTGTTATTTCTGACCCCACAACAATACCACCATGTCCGTCTTTCATTTTGCAATTGCGCACCACTATATTTTCGCTCGGACGATTCCAAAGCCTACCATCGTTATTCCTACCACTTTTTATTGCAATACAGTCATCGCCCGTATCGAATATACAATTTTCAATAAGCACATTTTTCGATGATTCTGGATCGCAGCCATCTGAATTTGGTCCGTGACTATATATCTTTACACCTCTCACCGTTAAGTTATTAACCCACACTGGGTGAATAACCCAAAATGGAGAATTTTTAAGTGTTACATTTTCAATAAGCACCCGTTCACACTCAAATATATTTATGAGTTGCGGACGCAATGCATCGGCAATGCCCATCTTACGTTGTTCTATATCAACACCTGCTTGTTCACATTCCGTTAGTCGCACACGTCCGTGCCCAGGCGCATTTTGGCGTAACATACCCTCTTCCCATCCATAACGTTTGGCCGAGCCACACCAATGCCACCAAGTTTCGACAGAACCTTGTCCATCAATAATACCTTCACCACTTATAGCTATATCGTTTTGCTTATATGCATAGATAAGTGGATGCAGATTATAACAATCGATACCCTCCCAACGTGTTCTAACTACAGGTAAATAGTGCTCATGAATGGTTGAAAATTTAAGTATAGCCCCTTTATCTATAACTAAGTTGACACCACTTTTTAAATCAATAGGTCCAGTGAGCCACACACCTTGTGGCACAACAACTCGTCCGCCTCCTTTACAACTAGCATCGGCAATAGCTTGATTTATAGCATTGGCATTGTACAAAGCACCACTATCGGGCGAAGCACCATATGTTGTTATCAGATATTCTGCATTAATAATGTTAGGCTGCACAACCGACTCTGCAACTTGGTTACCCTGAGCCCAAACATCATCACCAGCATTTGCTTGATAGGGGAAAAATAGTGCACAAATAATAGCAACAATTACTACGTTGTGATTCGTTATTCTGTATTTCACGATGTTATAATTTTTGTTTTTGGATTATTTTCTTATCACATCGCAAAAGTATTAGCACTGCTAATAACAAAGGGTTGAATATCGTTCTGTTTAAGTTGGTGATTAAATCATAATACCTATAAAAAGCACATCATCAGTTTGCGGATAATCACCCTTCCACTGTGTAAAGAACTCTTGCATTGTCAGTCCTTGTTCATCCATATCATCGTTATGAATAGCACGCAAGAAACGCTTTGTATTAGTGATATTGAGACGTGTATTATCGTGTCCACCAAACTGGTCGGTATAACCATCAGAGAACATATAAATGGTATCGTTGGTATGCAATTGTATAACAGTATCTTCAAATGGTCTTCGTTTAATATTGGCATCAGTATCACCAATACTTCGACGTATACCTCGTATTTCTATCATCTCTTGATCTTTGATAACGATAACAGGACGACGTGCAGAGGCTATGGTTGCTACTTTTGTTTTTGTATTGAGTGAGAGTACAGATATATCACAACCATCTTTTGATGCGCCATCGGCCGATTGGTTGTGCCCCAATTCTGTTATCAAATCGGCATCAAGCATCTCTAGTATCTTCGATGGCAACACGTCTTCGCTACTACGATTAACTATGTCACTAATTATTGTTGACGCAATCATTGACATGAACGCTCCTGGTATGCCATGACCTGTACAGTCGGCA
>JBGUYH010000126.1:0-23776 GCA_045118595.1 Bacteroidales bacterium
ACAACTATGCCTTCATCAGATTTTTCTTCGTCAGAACAAGCCATAAAGGTTAGCATCATTACCACATATAAAAATACTTTTTTCATAATCTTCTATTTTATTATTGGACGCGGCACATTTTTAATCAACCAACTTATTATCACCATCTTACACGATAAAACTCTTTTTGGCAACCTGCACGAAAAAACACTATGCCTACACGAAAAAGATCGATACTTGTCATAACACGCGAATCGGCAACAATGGTATTCCAAGCTGCAGTCATCTCTGCCGACCAGTGAATATCGTCGAAGATAATGGTTGTATAGTTGTCGTATGATTTTATACTATTCGCTATCTGATTAAAATAACTAACTGTTGCATCATAAGTGTGATTTCCATCGATGAAAAAGAAATCGGGCATAATAGGTTCGGTGAGAATTTGTGGCAATAAATCGTCGAAATTGCCTACCCTAACATCGGCGTTTATACCTACTGCATCAAGTTGCGTTTTAGCTACTTGTGCGCACTCTGGACTACCTTCGATGGTAGTGATGGTGGCATTGGGAGTCAGAGCTTGTGCCATATATTGTGTGCTTATACCAAGCGATGTACCCAATTCAAGTACTCGATGAGGTTTCAACTCTTGAACCAATCGGTATAACATTAAACCGTATTTTTCTGTTATTGCTGCATTGCGAGCTATGTGATTAATACGTCGATGTGTTTGCTTTGCGCTGCCTGTTCCAAGGTCGGTAACACTGAGCATAGCAGAGTTGGCTAATAGCGCATTACGATATGCTCGCCCAAACAACTTAGCAGCACCATCGGTACGCCTACGTGTAGTGATGATATGCCTAACTATATGGTAAACAAATGGACTATGTACTCTATGACCACGCCAATAACCTGCTTTGAGATAGTAATTGGCGGCTTCACGAGCCATGTGCAAATTGATATTTGGAAGTACTTTTTTTATTATCATAATATCAGAATGGCAAATAGAAATAGAATGTTGTACCTTGTTGTTCAACGCTTGTGAGCCATATTTGTCCGTTGAGCAAGCGAATAAGATTCTTCACAATGTTAAGTCCTAAGCCTAAGCCTGGATATAGTGTCTTGTTGTTGTTAAGTTTGCGGAAAGGTTCAAATATTACTTCCGTCTTATCGGCTGGTATGCCAATACCCGTATCCTCAACCCTAATAAGCAATAGTTCAAACACATCGTTAGGTATAGGGGCGCCAGTTGGATACGAATATTCTGTCAATTGATATGGTTGTATAACATTTGCATGAATGCACACATGACCCTTCTCTGTAAACTTAAATGCGTTGTAGCATAGGTTAATTATTATCTGACGGAAACGATCTTTATCGCTATGTATGATGCGAGTACGAATGCTACTATCGGCATCGAGTATAAAATCGACTGTAGGGTTCTTTCGTTCAACTGATAACAATCGGAATACATCGTTAATCTCTTGACTCACCTCAAAGTTATTGAGGTTAACACGCATCTGGCCACTCTCGATACGCGACACATCGAGAAGATCGCCAATGAGCACAAGCATACTATTGCTACTCTCTTGTATGAGATGAGCAAATTCGCGCAAGTCGGCAGGATTGCAATCGGGGTCGGCCATTAGCTTTGAGAACCCAACAATGCAGTTCATTGGTGTGCGCACCTCATGCGATAGGTTGGCAAGGAAAGCTGACTTTAGTTTGCTACTCTCTTCGGCCTTTTGCTTTGCCACCTCAAGTTCGGCTGTACGCTCTGCTACTTGCTGTTCAAGGTTGTTGCGGTGTTCGAGAAGCTCTAAGTTCTGACGTTCTATCATTGTTTGACTAGCACGTAGTTGACGGTTATTGCGTTTTATATCGCCAGCTTGTCGCTCCACCTCAAGTTCAAGTATATGACGACGCCAACGTTCTCGATGCGATCTGATAACAATCATTGCAACAATGAGTAACAACATCAACATTATCATTAAAGCGAAGAACATAGGGTGCTCGTAGAAATAGACATGTTTATTAAAATAGAGCGTCCGTATTGTACCGTCGATTGGAGTTCCGTTTGTGTCGCACGACCGTAATTCGAGTTTACTTATGCCTCGCTGCAATGTTGGGAACGTGATGGGCGACTCGGTATTAACTGTTGTCCACGAACTATTTTGGTTGGGCATGCGCCACTGTATAAGGTTGTATTGAGGATTACTATAATTGAGCATTCGGGCTTGTATCTGTGCCGAACGTATACCTGCTGGCACTTCAATGGTATCGCTCACATTGTAATATTCGGCTTCTATGTAGTTATCGTAGTCGAATGCTGTTGAGTTTACGAATTTGTATGAGCTAACAACAGGTGTAGGAAAATATGTATTGTGGGCAAAGTTATCAGAATTGAATTCGATATAAAAATTAGGTCCACCCATTAGCATATTGCCATCAGAACTTAAACTTGTGGCTGTTGGGTTGAAGCGTATACCTAAGTTGTATATGTCGCGTCGATATTCATACACGTTACCATCATCGTTGTTGATACATAGCAATCCGTCTGGCGAACTTACCCATACATTGTTCTGCTTATCAATCTCCAGATTGCTCACCAATCCGAAGAGCATTGGATGGTATTCTACACGTGTAACATGATGTTTTTCGGGCAAATAATAATTAAGTCCGTTGGTCGATGCTGCTATCCACACTTCGTTACCCTGACTTCCGTGTACGCAACGTATATGTGTAACTATTTTTTCTTCGTTACCTATCGTAACCTCATCGCGAAACTCCTTTTTGGGTATGTTGCAACTGAATAGTTGCGATTTGTTATTGCCAAGCCATAATAGTGTATCGCCATCAAACTGCAATGCTGATATGTGATCAAGATGATTGGGGAACTCGATAATACACCTATTGCTACCATTTTTGGGATTGTACTCGTAGGCTGCATTTGATGTTCCATAGAGCAATCGTCCATCGGGCTGTATCGATATGGTTAGTATGCGATTATTGTGTATGTCGGGCGATATGGTAATAGTACGTTCTGTAGCCATATCGTAACGTACAAGTCTCTTCACACAGTTGAAATAGAGAAATCCTCGTGTTGTATCTTCGTCGCACCCTAATGTTCCTATTGATGTTATATCGTTGATATGTATTCTTTTAAAGAGGTACTCATTTTTCTTTCGTCTATACATGCCATCGAGCAACCACAACCAATAGGTTCCTGTTTTGTCTTTATAGGTCATCAATGGATTACAATTGGCCGATTCTGACACACGGCGAATATCGGTTACTTTGAACTTTGAGTTGAAGTAGTCGTTTTTAAGTAAGCCATTGGCCGTACCTACATATATTATTGGTTGATTACGAAGTTTTATGCTATAGTGAAATTCGTTGTCTTTGAGTGACGAGTTACGTGTGGTATAGAGCATCAATTGATTATCGGCATAGCGATAAAAATATACGCCAGCTATGGTCCAAAGCCAAAAACCATCTTCCATTGTTGTAATACTCTTGATTGGTTTGAGGCTTCGCATTATGAACTTAAGTTGCTGACTCTCCATATCGAAGGAGTAGAGATCGTATACTTGTTCTCGTTGCAACACTTCAATCATCATACTCTTTTCGTTGAGTGCTGCTATATGACGTATGGAGCGGTTAATGCCAAATTCGACCTTTTCTAAATTTGGATTGGGAGTATCTCGCCCAATAATACGATAAACACCACCAGAACAAGCTATGTAATCATTATTGTTCATGTGCACAACTTGGTCTTGAATGTTTCGGTTGCTACTTTCAGTCATTATTGGCGTAGTTGTCTCACCTGTATACTTATTTATTAGGTTGATGCCTAATCGTGTTTTTCCGAGCAACAACGAATCGTTGTAGTTAAATAGTGTTAGATAGTTAACATCTTTAGCATCGTTACC
Organism: Bacteroidales bacterium; assembly: GCA_045118595.1. GTDB lineage: Bacteria > Bacteroidota > Bacteroidia > Bacteroidales > Marinilabiliaceae > W3P20-009. Next base: position 3,909 of record JBGUYH010000126.1, read on the forward strand.
TATGGTATAACTTACCTCTTGAGCTTTATATGTTCGTTTGTCGATACGCACAATAGCATTTCGCTTACGCATCGAAATCCATATGCTATTTGTTATGGTATCTTCACAAATGGCTTGTGCCATATTGTACATGCCATCGCGACTATTGCTTGTGAGCAAGTTGATAAACGACAAACCATCGAAACGACTTACGCCATCTGACCCAACAACCCACAAGTAGCCATCTACGTCTTCGAGCATGTTATAACATACTTTGTTGCGTAACCCATTGTCGGTGTATTCAAACATTGGTATGTCACTTTGCATGTATTCGCTATTTTGTCGGCTACCAATCTGTGGCAACGACACTGCCCTATCTTGATGCTGAGCCCAACCATAGCCTATGTTCAAAATGAGAGTAACAATGGCTGCTATGTTACGATAATGTTTCAATTGGTAATTGTTGATGTATAAAAAGCTATAATGCGACGTATCGATGGTGCAGCAACGCTCTCCATTGGTATTTGTTGTGGAGCAAACCACATGATTTTATCCACATCGTCGGCTGCCTTGAGTTCCAATATGTTGCTTATCTGACATACAAAACCCAAATCGATGGTATATACGAGGTAATTGCTATAAATGTATTCATTTGGATACGAACAAATGTAATGCATTTGTTCAACCTCAGCTCCTAACTCTTCCATTAATTCACGTTTCACAGCCTCTTCAACACTCTCTGCTGGGTCGACAAAACCACCAGGTAGGTCAAGCATTCCCTTCCACGGGTCGCATGCTCTGCGTGTAAGAAGTACCCTACCTTCAGCATCGGTTATGATGCATGCCACTGCAGCAGCTGCATTCTGAAAAAAACTAAATCCACATGCTGTGCAATGCATCTCTTTGGTCGATTTTGCCCCAAAAGCATCACTACCACAATGCGGACAATAACGAAAGAAATTATTGATATGTTCTGGCCGACTATCGGGATACATAGATGGATGGTTACTTAGTTATAAGTGCAAAGTTATAAATTTGATAATATCTAAAAAAAATAAGAGTTAAGCACACTCATATACATGCATCTTAACTCTTACTTATTTCCTAAAACTCTGAAAATTACAAATTAATATTGTTCCTTATCGTTAGGGAAATCTACTGCTTTCACATCTTTTACGTAGTTTTCCACAGCTCCTGAAATTTCTTCGTAGAGGTGATGATAACGACGCAAGAAACGTGGCGAGAATTCATTCGTTATGCCGAGCATATCGTGTACCACAAGCACTTGTCCATCGACCTGATTACCAGCACCTATGCCAATTATAGGAATACGCAATTCGCGAGCTACACGACCAGCCAATTCAGCAGGTATTTTTTCGAGCACAATGGCAAAGCAACCTGCATCTTCAAGCAAATGAGCATCGCGAATAAGTTTCTGTGCTTCAGCATCATCAGTTGCACGCACAGCATATGTACCAAATTTATTAATCGACTGAGGAGTCAGTCCTAAATGTCCCATGATAGGAATACCAGCAGTGAGTATGCGTTGTACCGATTCAAGAATCTCTTCACCACCTTCGATTTTGATAGCATCGGCGCCCGTCTCTTTCATAACTCTTATGGCCGAATTGAGAGCCTCCTTCGAATTGCCCTGATATGTACCAAATGGCAAATCGACCACAACAAGAGCACGCTTAACTGCACGCACTACCGATGCGCCATGATATATCATCTGATCGAGAGTGATTGGCAATGTAGTATCCCAACCTGCCATCACATTCGATGCCGAGTCGCCCACCAAAATAGCATCAATGCCGGCTCCATCGACAATGCGAGCCATTGAATAATCGTAAGCTGTGAGCATCGAGATTTTTTCGCCTCGCTGCTTCATCTCGCTAAAACCGTGGGTTGTCACCTTTTTCGACTTGTTGCTTATTGCTGTTGACATGTCTTTTGTAATTTTATAACGATGCGCAAAGTTACTGATTAATGACGAATGATGTATTACAAACAATAAATTTGCAACATACTGCAAAACATACAACTATTTCGTGTTATCTATTTAAAAGCAACAAAGCCATATTTACTTCCGTACAATCTAAAGCCTAAACGCCTAATATACAGCTATGAAAGTTGCGCAGTCACTACTCATCACAATCATGTCGATTGTTTCACTTGTTGCCTCGGCCGAGCACATGGTCGATAGCATCATAAAAGTCATGCCAGATGGACGTGTTGTTGCCAGAACCATTTTCAGATACGACAAAAGAGGTTATCAAACAGCAGCTATCAACTACACCTTTAACCGCAAAAACAACCAATGGGTAGGCACCAGCAGTGAAGAAGCACTGTATGACAACAACGGCAACCGCACATCAAAAACCACTTCTATATGGAATATGACAACACATAAATGGATGCATTCTGAACGCGAATCGTATCGCTACGACTCACACGGACGCATAACATCGGTGGAACAGAACAAGTGGGACAAAAAACGTAATAAATGGATAGGCATAATGCACACCACCACTACATACGGACCACGAGGCGAGGTGACAGAATACATAACATTTGAGTGGAACGATGCACGTAACAAATGGAACTATAGTAACAAAATAATATACGAATACGACAAACAAGGACGCAAAACTATTGAAACAACACAAAACCACGATGACTATGGCTGGTATGGAGTAACACGCAACGAATACGAATACACAAACAATCGCATATCGAGCATGACGAACTACACTGGCAATGGGAAAACATGGCAACCTAACGAACGCATTACATACAACTACAACAAAACAGGGGGGAACTCCACTATCATTAGACAACAAAAACGATTCGATAAAGACAAAAATACATTTATCGACAACCTCAGACAAACCATTATCAACGACCGACATTCGAATCAGATAAGCCAAAAGATAGAGATGTATGTAAATGGCTCATGGAATATGACACGACACGAGAAGAACATCATAAAATATGATTCGGACGGCAATATAACATACAATGAACAACAAACATGGGACGGCAAGAAATGGAATAGTGTCACAAAGTCAGAAACCACATACAACAATTATGGCGATGTTATGACCGAAAAGGAGATGACTTGGGACAACAAAAATAACGATTGGAAAGGCGTGTCATACAATGAATTCGACTATGACAACATGGGCAACATATCGCTCAATATCACTTTTAAGTGGGACAATGGCACACGCAAATGGATAAAATTGTCGAAAACCATCGACATTTACGACAACTACCACAACAAAGTGAGCGAAACAACAGCATCGTGGGATAAGATGAAAAACACATGGAACGAATACTATAAAGGCAAATTCGAATACACTTACAATGGCAACGATGAAATAAGTTCAGTAAAAGAGTATGCTTGGGGTGGCGAAAAATGGAAACCAGTTAGCACAACACTTTACTACTAAAAGCATACCTTTGCATCATCATTTCAAAAAAGAACAATGAACGCCATCGACCAAAGAAACATCGAAACACTCGAGCGCCTACGCATTCAACTTCTAAAAACAGAGCAATGGCCACTGAAATATATGTTCAAATTTATCGTGCCAAATAGTGAGGGGCGCGTCGACACTGTTGTTGCTATGCTACCAGAAGGTGGACAAACATCGTTCCGACCAAGTAAAGATATACACTATGTGTCGGTCACACATGTCAACTATATGCGCTCTGCCGACGATATTATCGATATGGTTCAACGTGCCACATCGGTTAAGGGTGTTATATCCCTCTGATTTTATCATCATACACATACAACAAAAATATGGAAAGCTTAACCGACCGCTACGGATTAACCAAGAAAACACAACTTGAATTTATTGGTCAAGACCATATAGCAATAGTAAAATTTGTATCGCGACGCCTTGTTGTAAAAGATGCAGAGCAATTCATTAACGTAGCAAACGCTATACATGCCAAAGATCCACATATAAAAGTGAGCCTCTTGTGTACCGACAATATCTGCTCAAAACTCGTAGCAAAACTATCGGAATCGGGTATCGACGTACTAACGGGTGAAGACGAATAAAACTCAAACAGACTAATCATAATCCGTTTGAGTTTTAAACATTATAGTTTCAGAATTTTAGAGTTTTTACTTCACTTTAAATACTTTACATATTCGCATGCTGCCAAAAGCACGGCACCAACACCGAAGTTGGCTTGCGAATTGGCATCAACTGTCTGACCTGGTATGGCACGCTCGCCAATGGGCTGTACGTAGCCAACTTTGCCGCTCTCTTGAATGGCGGTTGTGGTCAGATATTTCCACGCGCGTTTTATTGTTGGGCGAAACTCTTTTTCATTCAAATAACCATTGTTGACGCCCCAAAGTATGCCGTATGTAAAAAATGCCGTTCCGCTTGTTTCTGGACCTGGAGCGTGCTGAGGATCCATCATGCTGCGAGTCCAGTAGCCCTCTTTCTGCTGAATTTTTGCCACGGCGTGCGCCAAACGTACGTACTTATCTACGAAGAACTGACGATGTTTGTAGCTCTGAGGCATGTCGGCAAGCACTTTAGCCAATCCGGCAAGCACCCAACCATCGCCACGAGCCCAGAAATCTTTTAGTCCGTTGGCGCTTTTGTGCTTCGGATATACATACTTACCATCGCGGAAGTAGAGCCCCGTTTCGGTATCGTACATAATACTATCGCAGTAGAGAAGGTTGGCGTAGAGCTTATCTAAGTATGCTTCATCGCCAGTGAGTTTGTACATTTTGGTCATCACGGGCATAACCATGTAGAGTGCATCGGCCCACCACCAATAGTCGGTAGCAGCAGAAGCCACCTCGTATTGCATTACCTCTTTGGCGCGAGCTATCTTGCGCTCGTCGGGGGCAAGGTTGTAGAGGTCGATGTAGGTCTGGAAGCATATTTGCCAATCGCCAAAAAGCACGTGTTGCATACCTTCGCCGTAATGCTTATAGAGCCATTTCTGCGGGTCGGTTTCGGTAGCGCCTTGCCAATTGTTATGCTCGGCCCAGCGCTCTGAATATTGACGATAGGTGTCGTTTTTTGTCAAGAAATAGGCCTCCATGTTACCTGTGTGATAGGCAGCATTGTCCCAAAAAGCGCGTACTTCGGGACTGTTGTTGCTCTGCCAATATGTATTAACCTTATTTATGAGGCTAATGACGTCGGCTTTCCTCCATTTTTTAGCTTCGATATTAGTAACACATACCAAGAGGCTTAATATCAATAACGCTATATCTCTCATTTTTTATTATTTTCTATGTTTACTTTCAACGGATTTTGCTTTGCTGAAATAAACGATTGTACTCGTAGTTGCCACTCTGGCAAAGTGCGTATATCATAATCGCTCCATGCAGCGCCAAAATAGTACGTTACTTCGTCACCTTTATAGTTATTAATCGCACCAATAGCATGAGGCATTTCTGCATCGATGATTTGCGTTTTAACATTGTTGAACGGGAATAACGTTGCCACAAATATTTGCGAATTATGTCCTCGTTCTTCTGTAGGATCAGCATAGCACACATACGAATTACCAAGTACTACACCATCATTACCATGAAGCACTACACCTGCAGCCAATGCTACATTATGTTTGTGTGGCACTTCATCGTACCATACGCGCATTTGGTTAAAATGCGATCCTTTGTCGAGACTAATGATGCGATGTTCACCATCGGCATAGTTGAGCATCACCGTGAAACGTAACGGACCATTATCAATTATTTCGTACGATGTGTAGCAATATGGCATTTTTAGTTGGCCATCAATCATAAGAGCAGGAGCTCCACATCCGAGCGATGGTCCCACACCATACACATCCATACCATTGCCATGATCGATATGAAACGATGTTATTCGATCAACAAATTTTGCTTCATCGTGTTTACCAGCTCGGCGCAACGAATCCTCGAGCATATTACCACTGAAGTCGGCTGCATATCGGGCTGCGACAACGAGTTCTGGCGTATTCTTCACCCATACATCGATTCCAAAAGCACGCTCGCCACTACGCTGCAATGCCGGACCATAGACACGGTAGGCACATAGGTCGTTTTCCCATGCTATGTCGTCTTTGCGTATGGCATACAATTGTCCGCTAACACACGCCTGACGTTCTATTGGCTCACCAGAAACAACAAAATAGTTGGCTGTTTGATGAGGTTGAACCGATACTTCAATAAGTACTTTATCATCATCGATAAGTTGCGTTTCAACCTCTTTCCCATTAGCATTGTGCACCACAAAAGATGCACTTGGTAATTGCGAACATGGTACTTCGATTAACTCGTGCCTCTGCATATCGGTTGGATTGTACACACTAATTGTTACTTGCGCAATAGCAGTACTACCAAGAACCGATAACAATAGATGCATTATGAACAATAAGTATCTCATACTGATAATGTCCTATTACAAATAATAGATAATGGAATAGTTATAATTTTACCACTTATCACGAGTTTGAATATCATCGCCCCAACGGTGATCTTTAGGGAAAGGTTGTCCGCCCCAAGCTTTCACTTGTGTCCAAGGTTGAGCTTCGGCCTTCCAGAAGTCGTGGTCGGCAGGCAAACCAAGTGGCATGAAGGCAAGCGATGTCATGTAGAGCGAACCGTTGTTGGTGTACCAGTCGGCTGTTTCGGGCTGACTACCACAGAAGCCAATGGTGAGATAGCCTTTTTCGTTGTAGTTCTGCTGATAGTCGAACATGCGATGCATAACCTTTGTGAGAGCAGCGCGCACTTGTCCGTTGCTAAGGTCAGATGGCAACTTTTGATACCACGCCATAAGAGCCAATGGCTGCATGGCTGCGAGACGATAAGGCGTTGAACGACCAATGACAGGGAAGGTACCTTCAGGCGAGATGAAACGCTCGAGAATGATAGAGAATTTCTGTGCACGCTTGAGAGCTCGGTCGTAATATTTTTGATATTCGAGACGTGTATTTGCCTTGGCGTCGATCATGTTCTGAAGTGTTTCGAGATACATAGCATGGAAAACGTAGCTGCTATAATAGTCGAATGCAAACACTGGTCCGTCGGCATACCAACCATCGCCTACATACCATTCTTCAACCTTGCGTATGGTGGTCATAACGCGATAGTCGTCGTACTCTTTCAAGCCAGCCGTTTTAGCAATGAAACTCTCGATGACGCTTGAGAAGAGGAACCAGTTGGTATATGGAGGCTCGATGGCACGCAGTTTCTTGAATTCGTTGATATATCTATCTTTTGTAAGTTGGTCGAGTGGAAGCCAAAGTTGGTCGTAGGCACGGATGAACGACTCGGCTATATAGGCTGCGTCGACGAGGTTTTGTCCGCTCACGCCCCAACAAAGGTAATCGGGACTCTCGGGGTCGACTGAGTTTTTGTATGCAGCCAACGCCCATTCGCGCAGTTGCTTACGCTGAACACCTTCGGGCGTGTCGTCATCGGGCAAGGTGAGCCATGGTGCAATGCCTGCCATGAGGCGACCAAATGTCTCCATGTAAACCACTTTGCGGTTGCGGTTGTCGAACGAAGGGCTAAACTCTGTTAGCATATTTTTTTGCAGCTCGCCTTTAGCCATATTTTCGAGCACAGGCTGAGCCATTTGGTAGGCAAGCGAGCACCAATACTGACGTTCGGTGAGTTGTTTTGTCTTGTTTTTAGGCGCGGCGATGGCTGGTATTATAATCACCAATGCCATAACGAGGGTAAGAAATTTCTTCATCTGATACTATACTTTATTGTATTTCTGTTTTTTTCTGAACTGATAGTTAGCTTGATACGATACATCTGTTTGCCCCACACACGTTGCAACAGTGGGTCGAGCAGATGACTAATATCTTCAACATCGGCCGACAGTTGCTTAGCATCGAAACTGATGCTGTGCTGCCCCAACGTCACCTTGCCAACGCCCACCTCTGGTTTGGTGGTGGTGATGAACATGAGGTTCGACGGCTTAACATATTCGGTCAATTCGTATTTCTCGGTTATCGTAACTGCTTTACCGCTTGCACTTAGTGTGCGTTGCCACGATTTCACTTTGGCTTCGGCAGGATAAGCACCAGCTATGTCGAGCGTAAGTTTGCCATTGCTATGCTCTATGACTTTTGCGGCAAACTGCTGGCCATCTCTCTCGTCGGTGCCGTTGATTTGTGGCAAGTTGTGGTATTGCGACTGCATTGTCCAAATGTCGTAACGCGAGGCGCTGAATGTTTGAGCAGTATATTCGCCCACACCCACATCAATGAGCAATGGTTCGTTGTCGGCATAAATAATAAACGAGCCCACATCATTGTGGTTATGACTTTCGCCATTAGTACCACCTTTCATTGCTACGAAAATGTTGTTGCGGCGTGCTGTCATTATTTGCAAATTAGGCAACCACACATCGGGTTGTTGAGGCTCGAGTGGTGTCTCATTCTGAAAACTATTTATGTGGCGCAATAGCATCAACTCGCGACTAAGTGTAGGGAAATTGCCACTCTTGTCGTAGAGCTGTGCCGCATTGCTGAGAATGTTCTTTTGCTTACCTAAATATGCAGCAAACTGACACATCGTCTTATCGCCCATAAATACGCCAAACGGATAAACAATGTTGACTTGTTGCAGGGTACGATTGTCGTGTGTGTCGGCAAAATTAACACAATAGTCATGACCTATGTACGTTTTATACACATACGCAGCCATATTGCGCATTTTATCGGTAATAGGCACTTCGACTCCAGCTTGCTTAAGCCAATAGAGTGTTTCGAACATCGACGCTGCTGCCCGATCCCAATAGCCTGGTCCTTCGTCGCAGCCGCCATCGCTTGGATATGCATCAACAAAAGCTTGCAAGGCTTGCACAATCTGCTCCACGGCTTGCATCTGCTTGTCGCGATTGGTTTCGCATAGCAACACGCACGAGAGCCAATTGGAACATATCCATGGATTCCAATTCATGCCTGCTGTTTTCCACCAATAGTTATGCTGCAGAGCTGGTTGCAGAATGCGTTTTTGCACCTCGTTGCAAATGCGCTGCCACACATCGGGAGAGAATTTGTCGAGTTGCGGACGCAGCATATATGCAGACCAAACAATGAGGTTGGCTGTTTCGGCATTGAAAAGGTCGACCTCTTGCACTTCGGTGAGCGGTATGCGCTTACCATAGTGAGCGGGAATGCCCCACCACGTCTCCTCGCAAAATGCCCCCAAACCGTTTATTATATCGGGAGTGAAACGTCCCTTGCCTTCTATCACTTCGGCCATAACAAGAGCCGCCAACTGCCTACGCTTCTCAAAACAGATGGCTTCGTAGTTGACGCGATTGCCCGTTATCTTGTTTTCAGCAAACACAGTCCACGGAAGCACTGTCCATGGCTTACCTAAATATTGCTCTCCATAGCTAACGTAGCTTTGACGCATTGTAGCGGGTATACTATCGGTCCAATAGCTATCGCCAACCTGTGGCATAGGCTGAAAACTCTGCGGCGCAATGAGCGAAATGAATATGGAAACAAGAGTGTGAAACACGGTGTTAATTACGAGTTACGAGTTATGAGTTGTGAGTTATAAGTTATAAGTTACGAATTATGAATTATGCATTGTGAATTATGAATTGTGCATTATGAATTGTGCATTATGAATTGTGCATTATGAATTGTGCATTGTGAATTGTGCATTGTGCATTACAAGTATATATATAAGACAGAATCCAACTTATAATTTTAAGTTCTACTTTCTAATCATAAAAATGGAAGCGGTTACGTATGTGTTGCAACCGCCTCCACAATTTTACACCTAAATAGAAAACTTTGATAGTCGGATTTTTAATTGTATCCTGGATTTTGTTCAATCACAGCGTCTTTGTTGAGCTGAATCTCGGTGAGCGGGATAGGCAACAAAGCGTTGTAATCTTGGAAACCTTCGATAATCTTCTCGGCAGGAGCAGTTTCGATGGCTTGAGCTTTTTTGATGCGTTCGCCAAGTGTGCCTGTGCGCACGAGTGTCATACGGCGGTTCTCTTCGCCAACGAGCTCACGAATGCGCTCGTCGAGGATGAAGTCGAGCGTGATGTCGCTTGCACTAACAGCGCCGAGTGTTGCATCGCCTTGCTCTTCGCGGGCAGTCTTGAATGCACGGTCGCGAAGAACGTTGATGTCGGCAGCTGCACCAGCATTGTTATTTTGGCGGAAACGAGCCTCAGCACGCAGCAAGTATGCCTCGCCAAGACGCATGAGTGGCCAGTCTTTCACCATTGACCAACCAAAGTCGTCGGTCGGGTCGTATGCACCCCATTTTGTAGTATGCGGATACATAACATTCAAAGTATCAGCCTTGTGCCAATATACGCGGTCGCCCGTTTTGATGGTGATTTTTGTTGCGCCCTCGGTGTCGTCGTCAACCCAGAAACCGTCTTTCACAGAGATTTCTTTCTCAATGCCCGATTTGTTTGCATAGAGCATACGGCGGATATTGTAGTTAGAGTTACGTACGTCGTATTTTTCAACACTATTTTGATTGAAAGCTACATGTTTTACGTAGTTACTTAGGCGCAAACGACCGTTACCACGACCACCGAGCGAATCGGCGTTCTGCATGAAATCGCTCAATTTGTGGAACGCAGCCACCCAGTTACGACGATGTTGCGGAGCATTGATAGTACCACCAGTCACCGAGTTGTTATACTCCATTTGGAAAATCCAGATGCCTTCGGTGTTGCCTTGCGAACGGCGTTGGTTGCCCCAGCGGAACATGTCGGCATAGTAGTCGCCAGCCTCGCCCTTGAACTTGCCGTAGCGCTCGCTGATGAGCTTGTAGTTGCCGCCTTCGATAGTTGGCGTAATAACTGCCTCAGCTTTAGCGAAGTACGAATTGTCGCGCATACCTATGCGTAAGTATGCCTCGGCAGCAAGCATACGAGCGCAGTCTTTATTTATGCGGCTTTCGGTCTTGGTTTTGCCAACTTCAGGAAGGTTTGCAATGGCGTCGGTGAGGTCGGCTTCGATAACTTTATCTATGTCGGCAACAGGCTGACGAGTGAAGTCGGTGCGCGGCGTGGTGATGACTTCAGTAATCAAAGGCACATCGCCCCAAAGCGTAACGAGCATATTGTATGCGTATGCACGGAAGAACTCAGCTTCGCCCTTCTCGGCAGCAGTTGCTTGTTCATCGTGAATAATGATGTTGGCTGCGCTAATTATGCTGTAGAGACTGCCCCAAGTGTGGCTTACACCGCCGTTTTGCGAGGTAAGTTGAGCATATTTATAGAAAGGTATTTCAACACCTTGCACATCGCCCGGAGCACCGACGTCGGTACCGTCCTGCCAGCAACCGAGGTAGCCTTGCTGGTCGCTCCACCCCCACATCTGGGCATATTTATAATGCAATCCGAGCACTTTTGCATTGACATCGGAAACGTCGGTGCCGTATTGCGAATACATCTTCTCGTCGAGATATTCATCGCTGCACGATGTGCTTGCAACAGCAGCCACGCCTAAGGCAGCGAATAATATATATTTTGATTTCATAATTATATTAACTATTAGAATGTTACGTTAAGACCAAACACTACGCTGCGCGTCATAGGATATGAATTTTCCCAACCGCTCCAACCGCGTTGAGTTTCGGTTGATTCTGGGTCCCAACCAGTCCAGTCGGTCCAAGTGGCAAGGTTGCGACCGCTTACGTATGCCTGCATAGAGCCAATGTGCATTGCGTCGGTGACGTTCTTGCCAAAGGTGTAGCTAAGCGTCACGTCTTTGAGGCGGGTGTAGCTTGCATCTTGATAGAATCCATAGCCATATTGGTTAGAGTTCTTGTTGAGCGAGCGGAACTCGTTGCTGCGATTCTCGGCGGTCCAATAGCCAATTTCGGTGGTAGTGTTGCGTCGACCCATCTCATCGCCTGCCATTGCAAGGAGTGCATTGTTGCGCAAGAGGCCTTGCGTAGTCTGTATAAATACGCTGAGCGTCCAGTTCTTATACGTAAATGTATTCGTCAAACCACCAATCCACTTCGGTGCTGTCTGACCTTGAACTTTCTTATCGTCGGCGGTAATCTTGTGGTCGCCATCGAGGTCGGCAAGTTTCACGTAACCAGCTTTTGCGTTAGGGTCGCTATTCATGTGGTCGCCGCGCTCAATTTCGTCTTCTTGCCAGATGCCAAGCATCGTGTAGTCGTAAATAACGCTGATTGGCTGACCAATGAACCAACGGTTGCCGAGGTCGTCTTGCTTATCGCCGTAGAGGTCGACAATCTCATTTTTGTTCCAAGAGTACACGAGGCTGGTGCTCCAAGTGAAGTCGTCGGTAACAATGTTTTTACTATTGATGGTGAGTTCCACACCTTTGTTGCGCGTCTCGCCCATGTTAGCGTACACATTGCTATAACCTGTCATATCGGTAAGGTTGCGCGAGAGGAGCAAGTCGGTAGTACGCGACTGATAAACATCGAGGTTACCTTGAATGCGGTTGTTGAGCAAACCGAAGTCGATACCTACGTTGAAGGTCTTGGTAGTCTCCCAAGTGAGGTCGGAGTTGCCAAGGCGGCTGCTCGTTGTGAGTGCTGCCGACGATGCTCCGTCCATAGCTATCATGCTGCTATTCATCTTGCTAAGCGTGCTGTACTGACCGATGGCCTCGTTACCAGCTTTACCATACGAAAGACGAAGTTTTAGTGTGCTAAGTATGTCGGAGGTGTTCTCCATGAAGCTCTCGTTAGCTACGTTCCAACCAAGGGCCACCGATGGGAATGTACCATACTTATGACCATCGCCAAACACGCTCGAACCATCGCGACGAACGGTGAAGGTGAAGAGGTAACGGCTGTCGTACGAGTAGTTCACACGACCCATCTGCGAGCAAGTGGTGTAGAGCGTCTTCTCCGACGATGCGTTCTGCGTTTCGCCCGAGTCGAGGTTATCCGAACCTAAGTCGTCGTTGATGAATTTGCTTGCGCTCGACTGATGCTCTTGCCACTTCTTGCGCGATGCTGCATACACACCAGTGAGGTCGATGTGGTTCACACCAAAATCTTTAGCATAGCTCAAGATATTTTCAGCTATATAGCTTTGAGTTTCAGAGCTGTACATATAGCCATAGCCATTATTATCATTCTGCGCTTTGCCCTGATAGTGGTCGTGGCGAGCACCGATGAATGCGTGACCATAGCTAAACTTATACTTCAAGCCATCGAGAGATTCCCAAATCTTGCCAAAGTTGAGGTCGGCATAACCATTGAGGTTGATGTTCCACTGACGACGCTCGTCGGGACGTGTGGTGTTGAGAAGTGGGTTAGCCCACAACTGCTCCGAATACATAGGATAGATACAGTATGAACCGTCCTCTTCGTACATCTTAGCGTATGGCGACATTGCCTCAGCGTTTACGAAGTTGGCGCGGCCACCATCGCGGTTGTGCGATACTACATAGATATTAGTACCAACGGTCATGTAGTCGGTAACGTCCATATCGAGGTTCGTACGTATAGAATAACGTTTGTAGTCGAAGCCCTTCACAACGCCCTTTTGGCTCATGAAGTCGCCCGAAACAAAGTACTTCACGCTCTCAGCGCCACCGGTGATATTGATGTTGTGGTCTTGAATAATGCCCGTGCGAGTAACCTCATCAATCCAATCGATTTCTTTGCCTGCAGCCTAATTTTCAGCCTCGTTTTGGTTCTTTACGAAGTCGTTATACATAGTCTCGCCCGTGTTCTGAGCGCAGTAGTCTTTATAACGTTGAGTGATTTGTGCGCCGTCGCAAAACTCGAGTCTGTGCGTGAAGCCCTCAACACCAATGTAACCAGCGTAAGTAATCTTTGCCTTACCCTCAGCACCGCGTTTGGTGGTAATAAGTATAACGCCATTGGCACCATTCATACCATAGATAGCGGTAGCCGAAGCATCTTTGAGGATTTCCATGCTCTCAATATCGTTCGGGTTGATGTCGTTGAGCGTTCCATCGGCCTTGCTGATAGGTACACCGTCGACAACAATATACGGACCAGTCGAAGCGTTGATTGAGTTACGACCACGGATAAGAGCCGAAGGAGCATCGCCTGGAATGGCGCTCGACTGTTGAATAGTTACGCCCGCAGCCGAACCTTGCACAGCTTGAAGCACGTTGGCAACAGGCAACTTAGCCAAGCGGTCTTTATTGATGGACGTCACCGAACCCGTGATGTCCGACTTCTTCTGAGTACCATAACCTACAACCACAATATCACCAAGAAGTTCGAAATTTTCGAGCATCACAACATTAATTGTTGCTTGTCCAGCCACTTGAATAACTTCATCATCGTAGCCTAAGAACGACACTACAATTGTTGCATCAGCGGGAACACCCGTAAGTTCATAATTTCCGTCAACATCTGTCACCGTACCTTGAGTAGTACCCTGCACAACAATAGCGGCACCAACAATAGGTTCACCATTACTATCGGTGACACGTCCCTTAACATTACCAGATTGTTGCATAATCATTGTGTTTTGCTCTGCAAACACATCGATTGGTGCAAACGTCAGTCCTGATGCCATTGCCATCAGAAGAAGGCTCTTCCGATGAAAGCTTTTAAGATAACGTCTTTCCATTACAAAAAAATATTTAAAATAGGTTTGATTGATTCTTACTGCGTCTGTTCCTAACGCAGTATTTGTAATTGCAAATGTATGTTAATAGCCAACAACAGAAGGGGATTTTTTATTATTTAAGGTCTCTTTATCGTTATTAAATCAAAAAATAAGCAATAAAAAGTAAACAAACAAAAGAATCTTAAATGAACCCATCATGCCATATAACACTATAACACAACACAATAAACAACAAACTCCTACAATAAACATATTATAGGAGTTTGTTGTTCAACATTTTTATATTATTCGTTGTTATTCAGTTTAAACGTACCAACTATCTCTCGCAACTTCTCGGCAGTATTCGACAGCTCTTGTGCATTGTTAGCTATATTAGAAGCATTGATAGCCGATGCTTGTGTCACCCTATTAAGGTCGACAATAGCAATATTTATTTGGTCGGCTCCGATGCTCTGTTCTTGACTCGATACTGCTATTTCCTTTACCAATTCTGATACGCTATGTAATTGTGGTGTTACTTGATCGAGCAGTGTGTTGATATTCTCGGTTCCTGCTATTGACTTTGTTGCTTTTTCTGATATGTCCATAGCTGTAACTTTTGTCTGTTCTGCCAATCGTCCAACTTCGCGAGCTACCACAGCAAAACCTTTACCCATGTTGCCTGCACGAGCTGCCTCAACCGAGGCGTTAAGTGACAATATATTGGTTTGCCCTACAAGACTATTAATAGCTCTTATCGAAGAAGCAATCTGCTGCGTATCGTTCATACAATCGGTAGCCGAGTCGGCTATCTGCTGCACAGCACTATCGGCAGCTGCCATCTTCTGCTCTGTAACAGTAGCATTGTCCTTATTTTGATGTATGTTACCAGCCATCTGTTCAAGCGATGATGATATTTGTTCGAGCGATGAAGCTTGCTTGGTTGCACCATCTGACAAGTCAAACGATGAGCGACTTAGCTCCTCACTTGACGAATGAAGGAAATCGGCAGTTTGCGATATTGATTGTATGGTGTTGGTGAGCGATGTCTGCATATCGAGCACACCTTTACAAAGACGAGATATTTCATCGTTGGTATTTGGTTGATGTACCTCCTCTGTAAGATCGCCATCGGCTATGCTACGCACTGTTTCGGTAACACGTTCAATGTACTGTGTCATGTTAGTGCGGAAGAAACGTATGATGAGCCAAATAAGCACTGCGCCAACTGATAAAGCTATGATAAGAAGCGATAGACCAATAGTTCGCGCTATATTTTTCATCACTGTAACATCAACAGCATTGTTATATATACCTATAACTTCACCTTTGTAGCCATAGATAGGTGAATAGGCTGAAAAGTATGTTTCTTCGCCATAATCTTCAATGGTATGGACAATTGTACCATGCTGGTAAACAGTGTCGGCTATAGCTTTGTCGCCAATCTCAATATGCACAGTTTCTTGCCCAGCAAAGACACTCGACCCCATAAGTGTTGTGCCTTCAAACACAGTCTGTCCGCTCACTTGTAACATGTCGCCACAACTTTTCAGATAGTCATTGTCAAAAACACGCACTTGCACCACAATGAAAGTACCTTTTATCTGCATGGTTGTAATGTCAGGAAGGGCATGAGCTGTTACAATGCATATACCTTGATCCAAAAATTTCATATAGCCGTTATAAATCAAGTCCTCTTTTTGGCATAACCAGCTGACAAATTCTTTAAACTCGGCCATTTGTTGCTCTGTACATTCGGTAGGATAAGTATTATACAAAATATTACCCTCAGCATCTGTTATCACATAGCCATCGTTTTCCATTAGCGATGCTGTCTGTTTTGAAGTTTTTATAACATAATCAAAATCTTCTTCAGCTATCTTTTGTGCTATCTCTGGGAATACAACAGGCATCTGACCTACGAAACCGCTAAGTGTCGTAAGTGAGTGATTGACAAAAACCTCTCGAGAATGTATTTTCTCGCGCATCTGATTATCAAAATAATCAGAAAGAACTTCCTTGCAAATAAAAGATACACCTATAATATTTGCAAAAATTAGAACGAATGAGAATAGGCTCACTGCTATAGCTATCTTAGTTAACAGACTACGCCCCGCCTTTTCGCGCATTTTTTGGAATGATGGCTTGAGACCCATAAAACTCTTTTTTGGTTACTGCAGTCTGATACGATATGCTTTATACAAAAGTTGACAATTAAAATTAACATTTAACATTCAATAACAGACAATTACACTTGTAGCTACATGTGTTAAAGAGTGTAAATTACCATATCTATTATTGTTCAACATATTTATAAACACATTAGTCACAAAATGGCATATTTCATAACTCACAATTAGTAATTCGCAATTATATTCTATCTTTGCTATTCAAAACCCCAAAAACAACAACAGTTGAAATACTGACATTATGAAAAAGAGTTTTTGTGCTATTCTACTTTTACTATTATGCATGGCTACAATCGCCTCTGGCATGTCAAACATACCAGATGGTAACTTGCCTTATCGGCATGTTGGCACGCTCAAAAACAACTCTGCTTCCGATGAAAACCGCAGTATGTATTTCGACCACAACGGACTGATGCTGATAGGCACAAACTCTGGTCTCAAATCGTTCGACGGATACGAAATGCGCACTTTCAAATCGACTGTTGCCTCACCACAATTCTTACCCAACAACACTATACTATCAATCACCGAAGATCACAACAATTGCCTATGGCTTGGCACACGCAATGGCTTGGTCAAGATTGATATGAAAACAGGGCAACGTCGTATTTACCAAAACACCCCTGGCGTATCGCGCATCACATCAACACTCTACACATCTCACGATGGTACGGTGTGGATTGGTAACGACCATGGATTATCGCGCTATGTACCTGAAACCGATTCGTTCATAAACTACCGCAGCGATGGATTACGACTAACACTACCCGATGGCAGAAAAACAGAATTGGGGTGGTATAGCGTCAAAGCAATAACCGAAGATAAAGATGGCAATCTATATATAGGTACGTGGAATTCAGGATTGATGCGTTTTTCGCCCACCGATGAGACATTTGTGAGCTACCCCAAATTCAACGATGGCAACTCGGCATATTCACTCTTCATCGATAGCAAACAACGACTATGGGTAGGCACTTGGGGATATGGACTCATGTGCATCGACAACCCACTTGAACTTAACAATTTGAACATTCACACCTACGACCGCGGACATGGTAGTTTCGATACATTCTTTGCTATAATAGAAGATCCTATCACCAACACCATTTGGGCATCAACACGCGAAGGCATTGTAATAACCGACTTAGATAACGCACTAAACGAAGTAAGAACCTACACCACATGCAGCAATGGCATCAACCAACTACGTTTTTGCAACAATATGATAACCGATGGGCATGGCAATATTTGGATTGAAACACTCAACGATGGCATCGTACACATCAATACCGTAGCATCGCCTTTCAACACATGGAACATATTGAGCAGCGAATACACACTGCCTGTCAATTCGGTATGTTCACTCTTTACACCCAATGGCAACGACGTATGGTTTAGCATGAAGCCCTACGGCATTGCACACGTCGACCTACATACTGGAAAAGCTAAGTTTAACCGCGACATAGCCGGCTTCAACAATATGCCCAATGACTTTATGAGCACCAGCATTACATCAATATGCATGCACTCAAATGGTGAAATATGGATGGCAAATAATAGCTATGGCATTGCTGTATATAGTCCCGGACAACCTGTACAACAATTAACAACAGAAAATACCACCTTCATATCAGACAACTACATCAACACACTGATGCTAAGTAACGAAGGTGCTATGTGGATAGGACAAATAACAGGTCTCTCAATAGCTTATGCCGACCGACGAGGATCAACCATAAAACTCATAGCCGATGGCAACGACATATCACATTGTGATGTGCGCGGATTATTTGAAGATAGCCAAAACAACATATGGGTAGCCACAGAAGACAAAGGCATTGTGCGTATCAGTGGCAACCTCATCGACATAACCACACCACGCTGCACTCATTATTGCCCCGAAAACAAAAACTACCCCGTCGACGACGCAACAACTTGTTTTGAAGACTCACAACACCGCCTTTGGGCCATATCAAATAGCGGTGGTTTGTTCTTGCTCGACCAAGATAACGACTGTTTTATACCTGTCAACGAAAAGTATAACATACCTGGCGATCGCATATTCACCATCAACGAAGATAGCAAAGGCATATTATGGCTCACAACCGACAATGCTCTGGTACGTCTCGACACACAAAGCGAACACCCTTGCACCATATATGCCGAAGACGATGGACTTAGCAATATGCTGTTCTTTCCAAACTCATCGTATTGCTACAACGACACCATTTTTATGGCTTGCCAAACTGGATTCTTCTATTTCAACGCCTCACAAATGCAGTATGGTAAAGACCAACACTCACAGCATAACTTGATAATAACAGACCTCATTGTTGACGACAAACACTTTGCTCAACTCGACTCTGTTACACGCAGCAATATATCAAACGGCATTAGTCCGAACTACATACACAACATAACCATACCATCGGGCACCGACCGATTCGCATTTGTATTTGCACTGCTCAACTATAGCAACTTGTCGCAAACCACATACTCATACTACCTCGATGGCTACGATACCGAGTGGCGACAACTTGAACACCAAAAGAATATAGCCACATTTGAAAATTTGCACTCTGGCTCATACACACTACACCTCCGCGCCACCGATGCCTACGGGCATGTGTACCAGCTGCCACACAACATACAGATAACCATTTGCCCGCCTTGGTATGCCTCTAAAGCAGCTCTGATTTTTTATGCCTTCCTAACTGCACTCATAGGCTTGCTCTATATCAATTGGTACAAACGACACCTACTCACACGCAGTCAACTGCAAATGTCGATAGTGCTTACCAACATAACACACGAACTGCTCACACCTATGGCTGTTATTTCAGCTATCGTCGACGACTTAAAAAGTAAATCGCCCAAATTCGTTAGCGACTATTCACTAATACAAAACAACATATCGCGCCTCACACGCTTGCTAAGACAAATATTGGAGATAAAAAAATCGCAAGCCGGACAACTACGCCTATTGGTTAGCAAAGGTGACCTTGCCAACTTCGTATCAATGACATGTCAGAATATTAGTCCTATAATTCATCACAACGATTGCGAACTAAAAATATATGTTCCTGACACACTCGAAGCTTGGTTCGATTCAGATAAAGTAGATAAGATACTCTACAAC
>JBGUYH010000127.1:0-23459 GCA_045118595.1 Bacteroidales bacterium
GAATGCTATTCTTTTGATTGTCATATTCATTTGCAATGTGGCAACAATAAACAGAGCTGAGGCTCAGAGACTAAAAATAAAAAACGAAACAGAGTTCAATTTTGATAGGGTAATTATTTATACAGAAAGAACTGAAGGACGACATATTCCTCCGCATGACAGAATATGGGGAATAAAATTCGACACACCAAACATTACAACAGATACTGTTGCTTACAGCAAAAAGATTAAGTTACCTGGTCATGGTGTCTACACAGTGAAGTTCGAAAAATCTGGTTATGTATCATGTATGTGCTATGGTATAGATGCAAGTAAAGTAAAGACGTTGACACTCAATAGAGACAATTGCACGTTTTTGTACTGTGATGAAGACAACATGGCAAAATTCGCAGATGGTACATTAATCAAAGAGCCAGACCTCAAGTATGTAAAAATTTATGATATAGATATGTGTTGCGATTTGTACTTCAAGTTTGAAAATAAAACTCCATACACCATTTACGCCATCAACCCTAAATTTTCTGACGGGAGACGAGTGAAGGAGTCTCTGTTTCTTAGTAACCCCGATCTTCGCTTCTTGCCTAATGAAAACAGAATGATAACTGTGGCTCATGCCTTTACTGAAGATCGTTACAAGAGCAATCCTAAACTGACACTTTACTTTGTTGGCGTAGATAAAAACTCGAAACAAGTGCTATTTAAGCATGAGGTAGAGAGCTTGGGTGCAGATGATATAACTCTTGACGAAAATAGCATAGAGATATTGGATAAGCTTTGGTAAATATTTATAAACAAGAATATTCCAAGCCAGTGGCAATAATTGCTACTGGCTTTTTTATTTATTTCCTACAAAAAAACGATTTTCGCTGTTACAAAACGATGACTTCGTCGTTATGCCTTTTGAAACGTGGTAAAAGTGAAAATGACAGTTAATAACGCAGAACCGCTTACCGAGGCCTTTGTGTCGGCTCGTGGACGAATTGTGGCAATGATTAGTCGCATGCTTCATTCGCCCGACGATGTGGCCGATGTGGTGCAAGACACATTCTGCAGGCTTTGGCCGCGGCGCTCATCGCTTAGCACCACCGACGAGGCTGTTGCCATGGCTACTACAACGGCTCGTAACCTCTGCATCGACCGACTGCGTGTGGCTTCGCGCCGCCAAAACGTTGCCGTTGATGAAGAACGCGACGAGAACGTTCAGCTCCCTACCGACGAGGTCTACTGCATGCGCGAGCAGTTCGACTTGGTTTCGAGCATCATCGAGAAGCACCTCACGCCTACGCAACAGCAAGTGCTCAAGCTCCGCGAGTTCGAAGGCCGCTCGATGGAAGATATAGCTACAATGCTCGGCATGGAAGAAACAGCTGTCAGAATGAACTTGAGCCGCGCTCGCAAACGTATCAGAGAAATTTATATGGAGATAGATAAATGAAAACGAGTAGAACAACCGAAGAGTGGCAAGTGCTAATAGAGCGATACTACGACGGGCTGACCTCGGAACAAGAGGAACGCGAATTGTCGGAATATCTCTTCAGCGCGTCTCAGCAAGCCAATCCTGCCACCAAAGCCGACCGAGCCGTAATGGCGTATATGGCCACCGGGAAGCTACTAACCAATCAGCGTCGGCAGCGCAACGTTGGTCTGTATCGTATTATGGCGGCTGCGTCAATAGTAGGCATAGTAGCCATGACTGCCGTAGGTATTTTCCGTTGGGGTACAGCACCTTCCAACTGGGCTTCTATCGATGGTACTATGTATTATTCTGAAAATATGGCTCGCGACCAAATGGAGCAAAACCTCAGCGCTATGTTGTCGGGGTATACAACCGTAGAAGATGAACTATCATTAATTTTTACCGAGTAATTATGAAACGATTATTAATCATCATAGCGATTGCCATATTGCCGCTTGTCGCCTCGGCACAAAAGGGCTTAGCCGTTGAGCATGTTATGGAAAACATTGCCAAATACACATCGCACAACAACCAGGTGTATATGGAGGGCAACAGCGTTAGTGCGTATGGCTTGTCGCTCTTCAGAAGCGTGCTGGCTCGGCAGTCGGCCAAAGCCGTCGATGCTATGCGCGATGCCGCTCTTGCCGATGGAAAACAGGCCGTCGACTACAAAACGATAGTTCGCGATGGCGAGACCATTGCCGGATACTATCAGCTACCTCCGCTCGAAGATGGCGAACCAAACAGATTCGTATTCTTCAGAGTTATGGACTCGAATAGCGCAATGCTTATATATATGGAGGGCAAAACGACCCTCGACAAAATTGTAAATATCAAACTCAATAAGAAATGAAACCAACGATAATTCTAACAGTAATCTTTCTTCTCTGGTCGCTATTAAGCAATGCAGAAACCGTAGCCGACACCACCATCACCGCTGCTGGGCATAGTGTAACGATAACCGACAATGCTCTTGGTACAAATGGTTCAGGCACAACTATATACAACAATCAGTACGACGACTGGACAATATCAGAGACGTTTAATCTGCCACTCTTCGAAATCGTTTCGCATAAGAGAATCGTTCGCCACAAGAGTGGCATAGAATCCCATTTGGCGGGTTTTCACGTTGGCTTCAATAATGCCATCGACCCAGTCAGCGGCTTCGACAACACGCCAATAGGTTCGGTCGAATTGGGCTTTGTATTTATGGACGAGAGTGTGAGCTTCAACGAAAATTTTGGCTTCACTATGGGTTTCGGACTCAATTGGCGCAATTTCAAACTCACCGACGATATTATGATGCGCAAGCAAGGCGGTTATGTGCTGTGCGAAAAGTTGCCCGAAGGTTATTCACTCGACTACTCAAAGTTGCGCGTCTTTAGCTTCAATGTGCCTGTGGTGTTTGAGTTTATGCAGACGAACAGACGTTTCCATGGCTACGTAGGTGCTCAAGCCGACATCAGAGTGGCTCGCACGTTGCGCAATGTCTACACCGACGATGAAGGCACCGAGCACAAAGAGAAACGCAAACACGTGCGCACACTGCCAATTGGTTGCGATGTGATAGCCGAATTGGGATATAAAGATTTTAGCATCTATGGCAAATACTGCCCAATACGTTTGTTCGAGAGCGGTCGTGGCCCGATAAACCAGTCGTTTACCATAGGTCTAAAGTGGTGCTGGTAAGTAAAATTTACGAGTTCCGAAACAAAGTTCGGAACTCGTAAATTCTTAATCCTTTTCAGCCTCTTTCCCCTTCACCTCTTTCGCGGTGTAGCCAAATTTTGCAAAGCCTTCGATGAGTTTTTGCACCGTGGTTTTGTCGGCATCGTAAGTGATGGTTACGGTTTGGTTGTCGACGCTTGTCTCTATCTTCTTCACGCCACGTTCAAAGCGTAAGTTGTTCTTTATCTTGTTTTCGCAACTCTCGCAGTGCATCTGCGGCGTGGTGGTTACAACTACCGTTTTTATGTCTTTGGCAAAACTTGTTGCTGCCACCAAAATGGTTAGCAGCGTTGTAAATATTCTCTTTTTCATTGTGATAAATATTTATTTCAAAATTACATTCTTCCCACATTCACTCTCACACCTGCATAGAACGTAGCGCCATGCACGGGTCCCCAAATCAGAGTTGGTTCGAAGGTGTTGCTCCACGGATTGGCTGCGTCGACGATGGTCTGTTTCTGGCGGAAGTTGGTCAGGTTTTCACCTCCTACGTAGATAGAAAAATGGCGGAACCAACGTGTCACTTGTGCCGATAGTTGCTCGTAGCTACCAAAACTGCTCTCCCAAGCCTCGCTGCCATCGGGGCGGGTGTATGATTGTGGCAATCGTCCGCCGCCATTGAGCTGAAGTGTAGCATCGGCTTGCCACAACCCAAGCGGCGTTTTGTAGCTGAGCGTAGCAAGCGCTTTGTAGCGGCTCGTGAGAGGTTTCTGGCGCAACTGACCATTGTAGGTGCATTTCACGTCGTTGATGCGGTAGGCTGCCGTCAGTTCTAAGCCGCTCACAATGTTATAGGCTGCGTCGACTTGGAATGTGTTGGAATACGAACGCCCATTGAGGTTGGATATGTGTAGCTGCGTGGGGTCGGTGTCGTAGTCGACTACGGTTTGTGCTTTGAATTGCGTGCGATAATATTCTGCGTTGAGTTTCAGCGTCTTATTGAATATAGGTATGTAGAACGAACTACTTATGCCGTAGTTCCACGCTTGCTCCTGCTCCAAATCGTCGATAATCATTTGACGACCGCTTGCCAACAGGTTGTTGTTTTCTGCCAACGCATGTGTTGTGCGATAACCTTTGCCAGCCGACAGACGCATGGTAACTATTTGTCCGGGCACAAATTTGACGTGAAAACGTGGTGTCACGAATGTTCCAAATTGGCTACTACGATCGGCACGCACACCAGCCATAAGCGTCAGTTTGCCGTTGTAATTG
Organism: Bacteroidales bacterium; assembly: GCA_045118595.1. GTDB lineage: Bacteria > Bacteroidota > Bacteroidia > Bacteroidales > Marinilabiliaceae > W3P20-009. Next base: position 4,400 of record JBGUYH010000127.1, read on the forward strand.
TATGTATATTGAGCATAAGCGCCTGCCGTTGTCTCGCGTTCGTTGGCTGCGATAAGGTTGGCGTTTTGTAGTTGTTGCTCAATATTATCATAGTTTACCGAAAGACCAGCAGCAATCTTGTGTTCACCGTTGTTAGGCGAGTCGACGTGCGTTTCGAAGAGCAGCTGACCATAGATATTTGCCTCGTCGGCGCTATAGAGTTTTTTGCCAAACGAGGCATCTAAATTGTGCACCGATGCGTTGCCGAGCAGAGCTATGTTGGTGCCATGTTCGCGGTCGATGATTATGGCGTGTTTCATATAGCCCTCGTAGCGATTGGTAGCAAGTGAAATGACAAACGGGTTTGCAACGAGGTGCGCCGTGTGACCATCTTGTCCGCCATCGCGATTCTCCTTCACAAAGCCTACGCCAGCGTGAAATATGTATCGTCCGTTGTTGCCATGCCAACGGTTTTGCACGTTGTATTGGCGCACGTTGGGTTGGTCGAGAAAGCCATCGTTATTCTCGTCGTGATGTCCAAAATCGTTCTGGTAATGCGCCAAAATCTCAGTACTTACGCTGCCTATATGTACGTTGGCATCGGCGTTGGCTTCGAGCCGACTCTTGCTGTTGCCGTACACGTTCACCGACAGACCTTGTTCGGCATCGGGTTTGAGATACTCCACATCAATCTGTCCCGTAATGCTCTCGTAGCCATTGCGCACCGACGAACTTCCCTTCGACACTTGAATGCCGCTAAGCCACGCACCTGGCACATAGTCGAGCGCATAAGGAGCTGCCACGCCGCGAAAATTGGGCATATTTTCGGTTAACATCTGTACGTAAGTTCCGCTCAATCCCAACAGTTTTATCTGTTTTGCGCCAGTTGCAGCATCGCTATAACTCACATCCACCGACGGGTTTGTGGTGAAACTCTCGCCCAAGTTGCAGCACGCTGCCTTGAAGAGCTCTTCTCTATTTATCTGAATACCATTTTCGGCACCAATGAGGCGTTTTGTTCCTGATTTGCGAGCCGTAACTTGCATCTCGTCAAGTTGTTGCTCAATGATGGTGTCGGCTTTGAAAATATGTGGTTGCTGCGTCTGTGCCATAGCTATGCCTGACACCGATGAGCATAATATTGATACTATAATTATGTTTTTCATCTATTTTACTGATTATGAGAAAAAATTACCATCCTTTTATGGAAGGAATGACGAACTAAATCCGCCCCCAGAAAGAGGCAGAGTGTTCAAATAATCAGTATGCAGATGCGAGAGAGATAACTGCGTGGAGGACTGGATATTACAGTGTCGATGCACGTAGTTATATGTGTATTTATGTACGAAAAACAGTCGGTAAAAACATGCGGCAACGTCAGCAGACAAGGCACTGCAACGTGCACCATAGGGCAAACAACATCGGTGGGCGAAAGGTCGAAATGTTGTATAGATAAGCAACCTTCATCGGGGTCGCAACCTTCGTCGGCAACGTCAACGCCACAAGGCACAATCTTCAGCATACCCGTGCAGCTGCACCTCACCAAATCGACGCCTCTGCAAGCGTACAACATGGCCAACAGCAGCGTTAGCGATAGAAATATGCGTCGGAATCGTTCCATAACGGCAGCGAAATTACGAAAGAAGATTTGCAACTCAGTTGCAAAAGCGGATTTGAGTGTTGAAGATTGATATTTTGCTTGATGTTATCTCTGTTTCAGTCAAAGAGGGTTATGTGCATTATACTTTTTAAGTAAAAAGGAACCAATTCAAAATTTCTCTATAAGATTATTTATATTTTAACTAAAAAACAAAAACACTTTTAAATAAAAATTAGTATTAATATGCAATTGTTAACAGCTAAAAAGGTTTTATGGGAATAAGTATAAAAGGTCTCAGTACCAAGGCAAAATCAAACCTATTATATGTAGTGTTCGCAGTTGTGGCGGTTGTCACTTTAGTAGTGGTGTTGCATTTTTCGATACGAAATTTGGTGGCACGTCAAATACAGAATAATATAGCGAGTGACCTTATTGGTCTTACTAATACGATTAATGAGCATTATAAGGGTTTTGGTGTATCAAACGACTTGTTGATACATTCGGCGGAATGTTCAGTAGCGCAAATGGGCGGAATCAATGAAACCTCATCGAAGTATGTTCAGATAGGATCGCACTCGTTGCCTGAGTGGATTGTAGGTGGCAATGTGCAGCAAAACAACAACGCTTTTTGCGAGTTGGTGGCAGATGGACTCAGCGGAAGTCATTTTACACTATTCCAAAAAGATGGTGATGATTATGTACGTATTGCCACCACGATTGTTAATGAAGATGGGATTCCAGCAGTAGGTACAAAACTTACCGACCCAGAAGTGGTGCGCACAATTGAGTCGGGAAGTGGATTCTTTGCAAGCACAGTTATCCTTGGTATTCCTTACATAGCAACGTACAAGCCTCTTTATATTAAAGGACAGTTGAAAGGAATCTATTTTACCGGTCAGGAGGAGTCTCAAATTCAGGCTCAGAGTGCCACACTCAATTCACATAATATTATCGACGACGGATTTACATTATGGTCATCGGACAGTGAAAATAAATGTTATGAAGGTAAATGGCGCGAGATGCCAGATGGCGTTTACCAAGAAATGCTCCAAAATAAGGATGAAGAACCTCACCACACATCTTTCCAATTTGACAAGGAGCAATACGATATAACATATATTCATAATGACAATACAAAGTCGTTTATTTCACTTGTATATCCTTCAACATCAAAGTACAAAGGAGTAGGTTCTACAGTATTGTCGTTGGCGATTGTGGTATTGGTGATTATTGTGATTATGATGTTGGCTTCCAATAATCTTAATAATAGCATATTGCGTGCTGTAGGCGGCGAACCAAGTGAGGTGGAACTACTAGTTAATAGAATTGCACAAGGCGACTTACGTATATCAAATAACAACGTAAAGACCACTGGTATTCTTAAATCTTCGTATGAGATGACCAATAGTCTTAGGAATATTCTTGAAAAAATCAACGATGGAGCCAACGCCCTTCAAGTTTCAAGTTCTGAAATCAATCGTGCTACCCAAACACTATCGCAAAACGTTAGTGAGCAAGCTGCCACATCCGAAAGCATTGTTCAGTCAATTTCTGATATTGCAGACGAAGTTAATAGCAATGCTAATCTTGCATCAAAAGCCGATATAATTACACAGAAAGTTACTACCGACATCAAACAAATAAAGGATGCTCAGGATGAGACATACAATGCCGTTATGGGTATTTCTGAAAAAATTGGCATAATCAACGATATTGCAGTTCAAACCAACATACTTGCCCTTAATGCAGCTGTGGAAGCAGCACGTGCTGGTGAATACGGGAAAGGTTTTGCTGTGGTAGCTGCTGAAATACGCAAACTTGCTGAAAAGAGTAGACTGTCGGCAGTTGACATCGTTGCAGGAGCTGATGCAGGTGTGCAAGCTACAGCTAAATCTACGCAATTGATTGAAAGTATTTTACCTGAGATTAACGAATGTGCTTCGCTTATTGAACGTGTAGGAAATTCTGCTAAGAACCAGAGGTCTACAATAGAAGAGATAGATACTTCGGTAAAACAGCTCAACGGAGCAATACAAGGCAACGCAGCAGCAAGCGAAGAACTCGCAGTAAGTGCGGAGGAACTTAACGGGCAAGCTGGTTTGTTCCGTGATAGTGCAGCTGTGTTTAAACTTTAAGTGTTGATTTACAGTTTTATACAAACTTAAGAGATAGCTATATTAGCGGTAGTATTTCTTCACGATGTTGAATGCTACTATGCTTGTTGTTGAGATTACACATCTTATAAACAACCACTCAGCCATATGTAACATTGGTTCAACCTTTACAGCTAAACATTATAGCCGTATTTCATAACTTTGCTATGAGTAATAGTTACAACTTATGCCAACATCAAAATCATACTTAGAATTTATTCTCGAACAACTTTCTGGATTGCAAGAAATCAATTACCGACAAATGATGGGCGAATACATCATCTATTATCGTGATAAAATTATAGGTGGAATTTACGACAATCGTTTTCTCGTGAAGCCAGTCAAATCAGCTTGTGAAAAAATGCCCGAAGCACCAATGCAAAAGCCGTATGAAGGAGCGAAAGAAATGCTTATGGTTGATAATGTTGATAATCGAGACTTTCTCACAGAGTTAATATTAGCCATGTATGATGAACTACCAGAATTGAAAGAACGAAGAAGGAAGAGCTGTAATAACCGATAAGTAGATAATTCACTTGTTATTATGCAAAAAAACGCTAAAAAACTAATTGCTAATCTTGAGTTGTTTTAATTACAATCCTTTTTTATAATTTTGCGCAATCATTTTCGGAGGTTGTTCGTATCAGCGTAGTGTAATGATTACGACAACGACAGAAGAACCAGATAGTATGGCAAGAATAAAAGTTTTAGATAAAGAATTTGAAACGTCGATACCTGAAAGCGAAATATTGAATGCTGTTGATGGTGTTGCCGTAAAGATAAACAAGGAGTTAGATGGCAAGAACCCGCTATTCGTATGCGTGCTCAATGGTGCGTTTATGTTTGCGGCCGATTTAATGAAGCGAGTTACCATTCCTTGCCAAATATCGTTCGTCAAAGTAGCGTCGTATAGTGGAACATCAACAACAGGTGCTGTGAAGCAACTTATTGGTTTCAACGAAGACGTGAAAGGTCGTACGGTTGTTATTGTTGAAGATATAGTCGACACAGGTATCACCATCGATGGACTTGTGAAGCAAGTAGAAGCAATGGGAGCAGCTGATGTTCGCATTGCCACAATGTTATTTAAGCCACAATCGTGTCGCCCCGATATTAAGCCCCAATATGTAGGAATGAATATTCCAAACGCATTCATAATAGGCTATGGACTCGATTACGACGGCTATGCTCGCAACTTGCGCGACATTTATACACTTGTAAAATAAGGGAATAAAAATTATACAACTAACAAATGCTTAATATAGTCATTTTTGGCCCTCCGGGCTCGGGTAAAGGTACTCAGAGCGAGAACCTTATAAAGAAGTATCAGCTCGAACACATTTCGACAGGCGACCTTCTTCGCCATGAAATTCAGACCAACACACAGCTTGGTGCACTTGCTAAACAACACATGGACAAGGGTGAGCTCGTACCCGATGATGTTATCATTGGTATGATTGATAGTTTCCTTGACAAAAACGCTAGTAAAGTATCTGGTGTTATTTTCGATGGTTTCCCACGCACAGTAGCACAGGCTGAGGCTCTTAAGAACCTCTTGGCAGAGTACAAAACCGACGTTTCGGTTATGCTCAACCTTGAAGTACCTGATGCAGAACTTTTGACTCGTCTTGTTGAACGTGGTAAGACTTCGGGTCGTTCGGATGACAACGAAGAGACTATCAAGAAGCGTATCGAAGTTTATAACTCGCAAACTCGTCCTGTTATCGACTTCTACAAGAAAGATGGTAAACTTGCCAATATACAAGGTGTAGGCGCCATCGACGCTATATTTGCCGATATTTGCAAGGCAGTTGATGCAGTAAAGTAATCTGTTGAAACAATAAAAAAGCCACGAGGTATCTTCTGTCAGATGTGCCTCGTGGCCTTTCTTATTATTTGACTCAAGAAAGGCATTTGTGTATAAGTTTTTAAACCAGTAAATTAGGAAAATAATGGCTACATCAAATTTTGTAGATTACGTTAAAATATTTTGCCGGTCAGGTCATGGTGGAGCAGGGTCGGCTCATTTGCGACATGCTAAGTCGATGGCTAAAGGTGGTCCAGATGGTGGCGACGGTGGACGTGGAGGGCACGTTATTGTGCGAGGTAACGCCCAATATTGGACACTCATACACCTGAAATTTGCACGTCATGTGTTTGCCGAAGATGGAGAAGCTGGTGGCAAAGAACGATCTTTTGGTCGTGACGGTAAAGATCAATATATAGATGTGCCACTTGGCACAGTGGTAAAAGATGCTGATACAGGTGATGTTATTTTTGAAATAACACAAGATGGTGAAGAACGTATTTTGTGTAAAGGAGGTAGAGGCGGACAAGGTAACTGGCATTTCAAAACAGCAACATTCCAAACACCAAAATTTGCTCAGCCTGGCGAAGATGCTATAGAACTTACAGCAATAATGGAGCTTAAAGTGCTTGCCGATGTTGGTTTAGTTGGCTTCCCCAATGCAGGAAAATCGACATTGTTAAGCGTAGTCTCTGCTGCAAAACCTGAGATTGGGGCTTATCCGTTTACAACATTGGTGCCTAATCTTGGTATCGTAGAGTATCGCGATCATAAGTCGTTCTGTATAGCAGACATACCAGGAATTATCGAGGGTGCAGCCGAAGGTAAGGGATTGGGATTGCGTTTCTTGCGTCATATAGAGCGCAACTCGATATTGCTCTTTGTAGTTTCTGCCGAAACGGAAGATGTGCTTGCCGAATATAAGATTCTTTTCAACGAGCTGAAAAAGTATAATCCTGAACTTCTCGACAAACGTCGTGTGCTTGCAATATCTAAGGCTGACATTGTTGACGAAAAGCGCATGGACGAGATACAATCACAATTGCCAGATGATATGCCGTGTGTGATATTCTCTTCACATTCTGGTTTTGGTTTGCAAGCTCTTAAAGATATACTTTGGCGTGAATTGCAAGCTGCTGAGTAGCAGTATAGTAGATACTATAATATTAGACCCACATAATGAGTTTATATATAACTCTTTATGTGGGTTGTTTCTATTTTGTATGTGTTGATAGATATATCCCAATTTAACCAATAGTATATCAATGCGTATAACAAATTGGTTAACCAGAAAACTCAAAACACTAAAGTAGTTTTGGTTTGGCACGGCTTTTGCAAAGCTGATGCTCAGAGACACAGAAACACTAACCATAAAAACTTTAAGTGCTATGAAACGAATGATTCTTTTCGCCATTGTTGCAACAATTTGCAGCATTGCACCATCAACTTCTTTGGCTCAGAAATTAATAAATAGCGATATAACAACAGGTCATGTGGCTTATCAAAATGGCGAGTCACTTGTCTACACAGTGAAATATGGTTTTGTAACAGGTGGAAAAGGCATTTTTACCGTTCGCGATACTGTTATCAATGGTGTTAAAACAAATCATATTGTGGTTCGTGGTGAAACAACAGGTATTGCCGATGTGTTCTACAAGGTGCGCGACTCGTATGAAAGCTATGTTGACCCAACTACACAGTTGCCAGTATTGGCCATACGTAACATTAGTGAAGGACGATATAAGAGATACGAAGAGGTTACATACGACCATAATGCTCTAAAAGTAAATTCGACACGTTCAGGCGTGTCAGAAGTACCAGCTAACACTCTTGATATGGTTTCGGCTTTTTATCATGCTCGTAATAATACATTTAATGATAAACTAGTAAAAGGCGATACAATTAAGTACATGACCTATTTCTCTGGCAAACTCTATCCACTTGTTATTCGGTATTTAGGTAAAGAGACAATTGACACTGGATTAGGTAAGATACAATGCTATAAGTTTTGTCCAGTAACAGAAGTCGGTCGTTCGTTCAAGAATGAAGATGATATGCATGTATGGATTTCGTGTGATGGGAATCATGTCCCAGTTAAGATAAAATTCAATCTAACAGTAGGGTCGTTTGTATGCGAACTGACACAATACAAAGGCATGAAATATCCGATAAAAAAAGTATAGACGCAACAGAAAATAATTACCTTTGAGAGTTTTTAAAATTAGTGCATAATGAAACTCTCAAAGGTTCTTTTTATTTCAATCTCATCGTTGATACTACTATTACATACTGCATGTCTTGACGATGATACAAACTCATTTTCGCTTGTGAAAAAGGGGTATATGCTACAAAATGGTGATGGTGCAAATAAGAGTTATACACCATACTATTTCTTTAGTTCAACAACTGTTGAAAACAAACTAAGTTCAGTTACTATCACAAATTCTGATAAGTCAGAGAATAAGTTAACATTGAGCAAACTTAACGATTATATGTTTGCAACAGATAGTACACTCAAATTATCAAGTCCAGCTGAAATAAATGGCACTTATTATGTCATAGCTAAGTCAGAATCAGGAAACACAGCACAAGAGACTATTACCCTTGAGTATGCCGATACAGATACTATTTCGCCGTTGGTACTCGATGAATTCTCGTACAATGGTACTCGCATTGCGTTTACACTCGAAAAAGTACCAGAGGCTTATTGCGTAGGTTTGGTGCTTACCGCCTATGATGAAGGTAATAGTCCGATGCGTTATGCCAATGTATTTTACAATTTGGCCATAGAACCATCGTGGACAGACAATAAACTTAGCCTATCGGTGAATTTTAATTCAGAAAGTGGCTTGGATGCCGATTATGTATGTGCTCGTGTATATGTGTGCAATGTAAATGCCGTATATCGTGAGAGTGAAATGAAGACTATAAAGAAGAGTGGAAATCGATTCTTAGAAGATTAATCAATTAGCATAATATAAAAAGACTCGGTAACGCACACGCTACCGAGTCTTTTTTATGTGTAGTATAATTGTTTATGCACCCAAAACTTTGTTTTTAGGTGTTGTAGCAATAAATTCTTTGAGATAGAATGGTTCGAAGTAAGCAACGCTTTCAAACTGTTTTGTGTCAAATTTGTATTGTGCTATATGCGCCATATTTTCGGCAAGTGGTAACACATCAGGGACAAATATAGCGTTGGTATTTGTTATCACTGTTTGGCATTTCTCAGAGCCATTGCCACCGAAATAGATACGATCGAATCGCAACTCAGAAGCGAATGTTGTAGTGTCAACAACTTTAGCTTCAACATCTGTTATTATACCTCCTTCGCGGTCGATGAGTTGTGTGTATACCTCCATACGGCGTGCATCAATCATTGGAGCAGCAATTCGCGCATCAGGAACAGCCTTAAAGATTGCTTCTGCTATTATGTGTAAGCTATTGACTGCGATGAGTGGTTTGCTTAATGCATAGCAGATACCTTTGGCTGTACTTACACCTATGCGCAGTCCCGTGTAGCTACCTGGTCCGCTACTAACGGCAACAGCCTCAAGTTGCGACATAGTGTAACCATGGTTGTTCATAAGTTGGTTGATAAGCGGTGTAAGGGTCGATGCGTGTGCGTTGGTGCCAATACGTTCGGCATGAGCTATGTTTTGCCCTTTGTCGACTAATGCTACTGAGCATACATCGGTTGAGGTTTCTATACAGAGTATCATGTTGTTAGGTTAAAGATAAGGTGTGTTTTAGGTTCATTTTCTGCCACAAAGATATAATAAACAATGTTCAAATGTTCTCACAATAATGCAGATATTTGTCATCTCTAAGTCCAACTATTTGTTGCCCAATGGAAAAAAGTGATATATTTGTACAGAATAAAAAATAGGCATATCATGATAGAGTATGTTGATAATAACAACTACGATTATAAAGTTTCTGATATAAAAAAGGCTATTGCAGGCCGAGCAAAAATAGATGTTGTGCAGCAGTCGATGCATGGTTTTCAGCAGCGATTATCAACTTTGGGTGAGCGACTCTCTGGCGCTCGTATTACATGTTCGCTTTCGGTAAATGCAGTTAATGCTATTTTGGTTGAAGGATTGAAGACATTAGGTGCTAATGTGCGTTGGTGTGCAGCAGCTGCCAACTCAACCGATGATGAAGTAGCAGCCGCAGTGGCAAATGTTGGTGTACCAATTTTTGCGTGGGGTGGTGAATCGTTGGCAGAATATTGGTGGTGTATGTTGAGAACCTTTTGTTTTGAAAATAAAACATTCCCACATATCATTGTTGACGAGAATGGAAATGCAATAAAGGCTATCAACGTTGGTGTAGAAGGCGAAGATGATTCATCGATTCTTAGTGCAGAGTCGGAAACAGAAGAGGGTTGCGAGTTAGTTGAGATGATATATATGGCACACTCGGCAGGAGTCGTGTGGCACAATGTGGCCGATGGACTGAAAGGCACTATGTGTGGTGTTGGTGCTGATGCTATGAATGACGAAGATAGGTTGATGACTTATTTGGACAATATTATGAAGGCATGGTGCAACGAATAATTAAATATTGTAGCAGTGTTGTAGGCTGTATTGTGGTTTGTTTGGCAACTTCGTGTGGCAACTCATTATTAAAAGAAGAATATGAGGCAAAGATGCGAAGCATAAGTACTGCTGAACTCTGTACAGTGGAATACACAATAACCAAAGTAGTTAAGGCCGACGATAAGGCAACATGGTTTAAATTTGGCGATAGAAAAATACTCTTCACAGCCAAAGCAACAATGAAAGCTGGTATTAGTCTCAGCGATATGGCTAACATCAATGCTCGTATTGATGAGGAACAAAAGTCAATAGTTTTGACATTACCAGAGCCCAAAGTGTTGTCGTTCAGCATGTCGCCACAAGATACGCATTTGGAATACGAGTCAGTTACTGGTATGAGATTTAATTTCGACAATGCCGAACGCAATGCCTTGTTGCGCCAAGCCGAAGAAGATATTCGTGCCGATGGCAATATAGCTATCTTGACCGATGCTCAAACAAACACGACAGCATTTTTTCGCACGTTGTTAGCACAGGTGGGATTTGAGCACATAGAAATACGATATGTTAGAGATTAGGGCCATGAAGAGAGTATTATTCTTTGTTATCATATTGATAGTATTGGGTGCGGCAAGTATCTATTCGTTGCGTGGAATAGAAAAAAGTATCGAAGCCGAACAAGAAAAATTGGCAATAGAGCGCACCGAAAATATGGTTGAAGATATACGTCAGCTATCACAATTCATTACAGCATGTTTCTACGAAGAGACAGTGGTCAGATCTACAAAACAGGCAGGCTGGTCTCAAGGTGTTACGGGCAGTGCTCTACGTGCTATATTGGGTAAAAACAACACAGCTACAACTGACGAACTTGTGCTAATAACCAAAGGAACAGTGAGAGCAGGTTTTAATATGGATAAGTTGTTGGCCGATGATATTAAGGTTATGAGCGATACGCTTATTATAAAATTGCCAAAACCTGAAATATTCGATGTTATCATCAATCCATCTGATTATGATGTGTTTATCGAGAATGGTACATGGACTCATGAGCAACTTACCGACATAGTAACCGAAGCCCAAGCCAAAATACGTTATGATGCTATTTCGGCAGGTTTGTACCAACAAGCAACAGAATCGTGCGAAGCAAAACTCAAGCAGTTATTTGCCATTTTAGGCTTCACAACTGTGATAGTAGAAAACTGAATAATGCCCGATTATTATTATCTTTGTACTCGAATTTTTAACATTTTCAGTAGAAAATGAACTTACAAACATCGGACAAACGAGTACTCCTAATAAACGATATGTGCGGATATGGCAAGGTAGCTTTAGCCGCAATGATACCAATAGTAACACATGCGGGTCATGTTGTAACAAATATGCCAACATGTGTGGTTAGCAATAATTTAGAACTTGGAAAATTTGCCATTTTAGACACAACTGAGCACATGCGTCAGACCATTGCCGTCTACGATCAGCTTGGTTTCGATTTTGATGCTATTTCAACAGGTTTTATAGTAAGTGAAGAACAAGCAAAACTAATATCTGAATATTGTCGCCGAAAACGAGAAAATGGAACTCTCATTTTTGTTGACCCTATTATGGGCGATGAAGGGAAACTCTACAACGGTGTGGGTGAGGTGACGATAAATAACATGAAAGAGCTTGTGCGCATTGCCGATGTTATTGTACCTAATTATACCGAAGCTGTATATTTGGCAGGTCTCGATTACAAAACTAGCATCGATAACACTGAAGCACACGAGCTAATTGATACGTTGCGTGCATTGGGAAGTAAATCGGTAATTGTGACAAGCTCTGTTGTTGATGGACGCGATGTGGTTATTGGTTACGATAATAGTACACAACACTATTTTTCGTTGCCTTATGAAGTTGTTCCAGTTCGCATACCAGGCACTGGTGACATTTTTTCGGCTGTGTTGCTCAGCGACGTTCTTAATGGAAAATCACTTGAAGAGGCTACGCAACGAGCTATGACTGTGGTTCACGACTTGGTATATCGTTATCAAGATATACCTGAAAAATGCTATGGCATTCCTATTGAGGCCTGTTTAGATCTTATGTGATTAAAATGCCAATCATTTTCTGATCGTATTTAATCTTTTATTGTATTGCACAATGATATTTGTAGTAGTACAAAAGGGTTGTTGTGTTAAAAAATGTGTTAATAAAAGTTAAACGGGGGGGGGTAAATCATATTCATATATATTTGTTGTGCTAATAAAAACAAGTGATATTTATGAAAAAGATTTTACTAATCTCAGTTATTTCTTTGTTGTCCAATATTGTTAGTGGGCAAATAGTCAGAAACGATGAACTTGAGCAGTATGCCACCGATCATTTTGGTAAGGAATGGCTTGTTGCAGCCGAGAAGATAGGTGCCGATCATCCTCTCGATGTTAATAAAGCATTCACATTTATTGAAGTGATAGAGGCTCCTGGCATGGATGCCGATAAGATTTATGACGAATTGCAAATGTGGTTTACATCTACCTTTGTTGATTCAAAATCGATGCTTACAACTTCAGAACGAAGTAGAGGACTAATTGTTGCTAAAGGATATATTGGTGAGGCAGCAACTTATTCTGGTGCGCTCACTGCAATCAGAATAGATGTTATGCCAACGTTTAAGATTCAGATAAAGAACGAAAAGATACGAGTAACATATTCGGTGCCATTCTATATTGAAACACAAGATGATAGTAAGAGCATTCTTTCTATAGCATCGGGCACTGAAAACGATCCGAATAACAACGTATCAACACAAAATGTTGTTCTTGATCAAACATTCCCATATTCTGAGTTGTCGGGACTTAACAAGAAAGCACGAAAAAAAGCTTATGCTAGGGCATTGGTATTCTGCAATGCCTATGCCAACGTTATACTCGATAAAATAGCTAAAGTGGTAAAAAATGGTTATGACGGTACAGCTAACGAGGATTGGTAAAATATGAATCTCCAATAAGAAACAAAGTATAAATCTAATCTAAAAAGTTTATGAAAATCAAATTTATTTTAGGCTCATTCATAGCAATGGCCTGCGCGTTTTCACTTACATCGTGTAGCGATGATGACGATGATAAAAAGGAAGAACCAGTAGCACAACAAGCTGTTGGCGACTACAATGTTACAATGGCTTATTATCTTTATGATGGTGAAACATTTAGCAATCTGAATTTGGATGCCGTAACTAGCACAGCTACAGTTACACTGAATGGCAACGACTTGAAACTTGATAGTGGAGATGATATTATCAATATTGTAAAAGTTGCAGCAGCATCGAATGGCTTTACTTTCGATGTAGAAGATTGGACGACTGATGATGTGACATTTACAGGTTATGATGCTTATGCTCTTCAGTCATCAGATGGCAAGTCGGTTCTTTATAATGGCGGTTATATCGCAGCATCGAAGAAATTGGAATTCTATATGGAGATGCCCAAGGAGTATGCTGAGAGTTTGGTAGAAGCCGCAATGTTATCTGACGAAGATTTATTGACAACATTAATAGCTGCATATTTGGTTGATGAAGAGGTTGGCGATGCTGTTTCTGATGTGTTCGATGCTCTGACTCAGAAGTACAGATTGCTTATCCGATTTACATGCATAAAGAAATAGATGTGATTCGATAAATTGCATTGTGGAGATTTTAATCGTATTGTCGCGTTGGGCTGCAATACGATTTTTGTTTCTAATTAGTAAAGACAAAGCGAGACTAACTATGTGTTGTAATAGTTAGTCTCGCACTTATATTACTAAAATTGTTACTTATCAGAATAGTGTTTGATCGGTAGGTTCATCTTGTGAGTCATCGTCGGGCTCAGTCGTGTTCTCTACGGGTTGTTGGCGTATAGTAGGAATGAGTGGTTCAAGTTCGGTAAACTTACCTACTTCATATTGAGTTATGCGTTTTCCTTTAGCTTTGATACTTTTTTCAGCAATAAACTCAGCAGCGTCAATTTCCTCTTTATTTCGCCACTTATCGCCACCACCATAAGTTAGTTCGATGCGTGGATGATCTTCGTCAGAGTAGAGCACAAGTTTCGATTTTGGTGCATCGCTAATCATAAGTTGTGCTTTCTTTTCAGCTTCAATCTTGAAGCGTTTGAGATAGTATGATTTTGCTTCACCATCGAAGTAGACAACAGTCCATGTTTTGTGCGGATCGTATTTTTCGATGCGTAGTATATTGTTATCAAAGTGTTGTTCAAAGTCGTAACCAGTAGTAATGGCTTCTCCTTTTTCGTTGATGATAAGGATGAGGTCATTCGAACCAAATTCACCAAGCAATGTGCCATGTCCATCGGGGTTAAGACGGAGTGTTTCTGGTTCAAACCAAACTTGTCGACCACCTAATGTGCTGCTACCTTTGTGTTTGAGCACCACTTTGTGTATTTCATGTTTGGTTAGTACATTGCCACGAGCAGAACGTCCTTTGACCATAAGCGATGCCATGTCGAAGTCGAAAACAAGGTTTTTCATCTTCAACTTAGGCTTTAACAACACTTTAAGTAACTCGCCTTCGCCATTAGGGTTGGCACTAAAATAGTGTAGTTTGCTCTTCTTGTGTTCGGTGATGAAATAGTACTCTTTGTCGCGTGTTATGCCAGTAACAGCAAAGCGTTTGACGAAGGTTACACCTGTTTCGCCGTCGGTGTAGGCTGCATGGTAGATGGTGCGAGTGTCATTTTTCTTGAAAACCGCAATGTGTATGATGCCCGTACCGACATCGGTTTTGTCTTCTATGCGCTTAACCACAAATTTGCCATCTTCATAGAAGAGAATAATATCATCAATGTCAGAGCAGTCGCAAATGTAATCGCCTTTTTTGAGTCCGTAACCCATAAAACCATCTTCGCGGTTAAGGTATAGTTTTTCGTTTTTGACAACAACTTTTGTTGAGTCAATGTTGTCGAATGAACGAATTTCAGTGAGGCGTGGATGGTCTTTACCATACTGCTTTTTGATGCGTTTGAAGTGTGCAATGGTGTAGTCGATAATATGTTCAATATCGAATTTTACTTGCTCCATTTCCTCTTGTAGTGCTACAAGTTTCTCTTCAGCAGCATTTGAGTTGAATTTGAGTATGCGTGCCATCTTTATCTCGAGCAGATGTAAGATGTCGTCTTTAGTAACGGCTCTGATAAAGTTGGGGTAGTATGGTGTGAGGCGATTGTCGATGTGTTCACATGCGGCGTCTACGTTAGGAGCCTCTTCAAATTCGCGGTCTTTATATATGCGTTCTTCGATGAATATTTTTTCGAGTGAAAGAATGTGCCATTGATGTTCGAGTTCACCTAATCGTATTTCAAGTTCTTGTCGCAGAAGATCGACAGTGTGGTCGGTGTTATGTTTGAGTATCTCGCTTACACCCATGAAGTGTGGCTTGTTGTCGCTGATGACACATGCGTTGGGCGATATGTTGAGTTCGCAATCGGTGAAAGCGTAGAGGGCGTCGATGGTTTTATCAGGTGAAGCACCAGCAGGCAGTGTGATGAGAATTTCGGCAGTGGCTGCGGTGTTGTCGTCAATTTTCTTAACCTTTATCTTTTTATCGTTAACCTTCAGTATCGATTCGATGAGCGATGAAGTTGTTTTGCTGAATGGTATTTCGGTTATTGACAATGTCTTAGCATCGACTTTGTTAATCTTGGCACGCACACGTACTACACCACCTCGCAAACCGTCGTTGTAGCGCGAGATATCGATGGTTCCACCAGTAGGGAAGTCTGGGTAGAGTTCGAATGGTTCGTTTTTGAGGTAGGCTATTGAGGCGTCGATAAGTTCGTTGAAGTTGTGTGGTAATATCTTTGATGCTAATCCGACGGCGATACCTTCAACACCTTGAGCTAAGAGTAATGGGAACTTAACAGGTAGTGTGACAGGTTCTTCGTTTCGACCATCGTACGACATTTTCCATACTGTTGTTTTGGGGTTGAAAACAACATCGAGTGCGAACTTAGTGAGTCGGGCTTCGATGTAACGAGGTGCAGCGGCCGAGTCGCCAGTAAGTATGTTACCCCAGTTACCTTGTGTGTCGACAAGTAGTTCTTTTTGTCCGAGTCCAACAAGTGCATCGCCAATAGATGCGTCGCCATGTGGATGGAACTGCATGGTTGCACCTATAATGTTAGCCACTTTGTTGAATCGGCCGTCTTCGAGTCGGCTCATAGCGTGAAGCACGCGACGTTGCACAGGTTTAAGTCCGTCGTTGAGGTGAGGAACTGCGCGTTCGAGTATAACGTACGATGCGTAGTCGAGAAACCAAGTGCGGTACATGCCATGTAACTGACTGTGTTTCACCAGTTCGTCGTCCCATAGTGGGGCTAGTTCGTCGGTGTCGTCAACAGGAGCGTCGTCGTCGGTATTTGGATCTATGTTGTTGTCGTCGAGTTCGTCGTTGTTGTTAATATCGTCGTTTATTTCGTCGCTCATAATGGAGGTGTATTATCTGTGTGTGTTGTTTAGTCAATAAATGCATCTTCTTCAACAAGGTCTTCTTCAACAACAAGATTGTCGATGATGAAGTTTTGTCTTGATGAGGTATTTTTGCCCATATAGAATTCGAGCAATCCTTTTACGGCATCGTCCTTTTTCATGTGCACAGGGTCGAGACGCATATTTTCGTTGATAAATTCTCTGAATTCTTCCCAGTTTATCTCTCCCAAACCTTTAAATCGGGTTATTTCTGGTTTTGCGCCAAGTTTTTTTATTGCTTTATCACGTTCTTCTTCACTGTAACAATAGATGGTTTTTTGTTTGTTGCGCACACGAAAAAGTGGTGTTTGCAGAATGAACAGATGCCCATTTTTGATTACTTCGGGGAAGAATTGCAGGAAGAATGTTATGGTTAGTAGCCTAATGTGCATACCATCGACATCGGCATCGGTTGCGATAATTACTTTATTGTAGCGTAAGTTGTCGATGCCATTTTCTATGTCGAGAGCTGCTTGTAGAAGATAAAATTCTTCGTTTTTGTAAACAATATCGCGTTTGAGTCCGAAGGTGTTGAGTGGTTTACCTCGCAAGCTAAATACGGCTTGTGTGTTAGCATTGCGAGCTTTGGTTATCGAACCAGATGCAGAGTCACCCTCGGTGATGAATATGGCTGTTGATTCTCTCTCTTCGTTTTTTTCGTCGGTGAGGTGTATGCGACAATCGCGTAATTTGCGGTTATGCAAGTTGGCTTTTTTGGCTTTTTCGCGTGCTTGTTTCTGTATTCCACTTATTGCTTTACGCTCGCTCTCCGAGTCTTTTATTTTGGCATTAATAGCCTGAGCTGTGTCTGGGTTACGATGTAGGTAGTTATCAAGTTGTTCGGTTACGAAATCCATCATAAACTGTCGGATTGTAACACCTGCAAGTGGCGAGTCGGCAGTATCGGTTGGTGCCATGTCTTTTGAACCAAGCTTGGTTTTGGTTTGGCTTTCAAAAACTGGTTCTTGTACTTTTATTGACACAACAGCTGTTATACCTGCTCTTATGTCGCTTACATCATAATCTTTGTTGTAGAAATCGCGAATAGTTTTTACTATGCTCTCTTTAAAAGCTATAAGGTGTGTACCTCCTTGCGTTGTGTTCTGCCCATTGACGAATGTGTAATACTCTTCACCATAATGATTACCATGTGTCATTGCTATCTCAAGGTCATCGCATTCGAGATGAATAATAGGGTAGAGAGCATCTTCGGTCATGTTGTGCTGCAAGAGGTCGACTACACCATTGTCGCTCTTGTATGGTTCGCCGTTGAAGGTGAGTGTGAGTCCGCGATTGAGGTACGAGTAATTTTTCAGCATGTTAATCACAAAGTCGTCGTGATACTGATAATTCTCGAATATGCTATTATCAGGTGTGAAGCTAACGCGAGTACCATTTTTCTCTTTAGTCTCTTCAAGGTCGTATTCTTTAACCACTTGTCCTTTTGAAAAATCGACACGTTTTTTTTGTCCATCACGCACCGACTCAACGATGAATATGGTTGAAAGTGCATTTACGGCTTTTATACCAACACCATTCAGACCTATTGATTTTTTGAATGCTTGGCTATCATATTTGCCACCAGTATTCATTTTCGATGCCACATCAACAACTTTGCCCAATGGAATACCACGACCATAGTCACGAATCGACACACGACTATGATCGGTTATAGTAACCTCTATCTTGTTACCATTACCCATCATAAATTCGTCTATTGAGTTGTCCATTACCTCTTTGAGCAATACGTATATTCCGTCATCATCGTACGTACCATCGCCAAGCTTACCAATATACATACCCGGGCGCCGACGTATGTGCTCGTACCATTCAAGAGTTTTTATGTTATCTTCGTCGTAGTTAGATGCTGCCTTTTTTCCTATTTCATCAGTCATAATTAATATGCACTCTTTATCTGTTTGCAGTTGCAAATATAAGAGTTTAATGCTGAGATTTTGGAGGGGGAGATGAAATATTTTTTTTATCGTTTTCTCATAATATTAATTATGTTAATTAGGCACTCTGATTAATTGTAATTTATAATATCAACTATACTAAGTTAATGAAACAAAGAAAATAAATTGCTTATCTACGCTAAATAAAAAAAACATAAATCATCATATTTTTATTACAAATCATCATTTATTTTCAATTAAACTTTGATAAAACAAAACCATTGCATATTTTTACACTATACAAAAACACGTTGGTACCGCCTTCGAAAACTATACCAACGTGCGTAGGTTGTAACCAAAAAAGCTACAGAATATGTATACCTATTTAACCCAAAAAAGGTTTTTTCGTTGGTATTTTACATTACTTTCAGCTATTGTAATTTTCTCTTGCGACCACGATGAGGATTTTTACTATAACGACAATACTCCTCATAATATCTCTGACAATCAGCATATTATAACAATATTTCGCAACGCTTTCAGAGAATATGCCTCACTCAATATCGACTACTCACTCGAAG
>JBGUYH010000128.1:0-13810 GCA_045118595.1 Bacteroidales bacterium
TATCGATATATATCGCCCTCGTCAGTACCTACCAAAAATACTTTTTTATCGTGTGTTGGTGCTATACAATTAGTAGCGCTCGATGGAAGGTCATAAACATCTTCGGGGTCTTTCAAATCGCCATTTACATCAAACTTGACAATCATTGTACCATCCGAGGTTCCCACCAAAAGTGTCATCGAATTGATGGCTTTTATTGAGTAGTATATTCGACGACCAAATTTTTCTCTGTCGAAAAATGTCTTAACTTTTCTATCTGGTTCTATCTTGATGATACCACTATTTTGTTCTACAGCCCAAATATTACCCTTATCATCGATACACATATCTTTAATTGGTGAGCTAACATCGCTAACGTGTATTTTCTGAAAACGCCCATTACGACTTACACTAAATTGACCATTACCATGTCCGCACCATAAGTTTCCATCGGTGTCGATAAGTAGTTTGCTCACGAAGTTGTCGGACAAAGAGTCGCGTGTGGTATAGTTGGTAAACTTCAAACCGTCGTATTTCGACAGTCCTTCGGCCATACCTATCCACACAAACCCATTGTCATCTTGTACAATGCTATAAACATAGTTTTGTGGTAATCCGGAAACGTTGGTGTACTTGGCTAAGTTGAAAGTTTGTGCCATCGTGCCTATGCACGTAGCTATAACTATAACTATGGTAGTTAGTATGTGCTTCATGTCGCTACTTTTCAAAAAACGAGCGCCTCATTCAAGGCTTTTGTGGGACTTTCTGCTAAAATTGCGCCCCCGATGAAAAACTCCATCAAGGACGCAATTTAATAATTTTCATTATAAGTTAGGTTCGCTCAATGAAAAAAGGTCGAAAAAGTCAGTTCATCATTTCGACTTTTGTTTTACACCAATGGTATACTTGTATTTGGGGATACCACCAATAGGAACGCTATAGAATGGCATCAGTTCACCATATTGGTTTTCGAGGAAGATAACTACATTATTATTTTTCAATGGTTTGTTTTTGAACTTCACCATCTGTATATCCCACGATGTTCCCTTTTCTGCATCATCCACTTTGTGTGTACTAGTCTGCCACTCATCATTGCCACTCACTTTCATTGGTATGCCGTTTTTAGCTACCGAGATGATACGTATCATTCCATCGCTATCCCAATCGAAATTCGATTGTTTTATTGATACTACTTTGCTATCAATATAAGGATAAATGTGCGATATTTCGCTACCCGAGTCGTGCATACGGAACTTGTATTTGAAGTAATAAGCAAATGCTCCATCAACTTTTACATTATCGTTAGCATTGCGTGATAGGAACATACGATACATATTACCGTCGTCACCATTCAAGCCCTCGACAACAATTTTAAATGTACGTCCGCCAAACTCTGGTAGGTTTTCACCTTCCGATGGATTTATAGGACCAAATGTGTACCACTTATTGTCGTATGTTGCTTCACTACCAAATGTTTTGGTAGCAATGAGTGTACCGCTATCGTACTTACCCTTTTCGTTACATTTTTGTGCATCTTTATTAGAGCACGAGCCTGCACCGCCATAAACAGAAAAGCGTGTTTTGGAATTCCACGTACCATTAAGTTCATCGTGTTGTCCGCCTACATCTGGGTCAAATATGCGTATGTAGATAGGTTGCGTAAAATCGGCTGGTATGGAAAAGAATATTATCTGCAAACAGTTATCATCACCCCATTCTGTTTGTCCCCCTTTACCAAATGTCATAAGGTATGGTATGTTTTCGTCAACACCTGGCACAGGCTGAGCATTAACACTTTCTACCAATCCGAGCAATGCGCACAACGATAGTAATATCTTCTTTTTCATATTGCGTAGGGTTTTATTTTTATTTGTATCCGTATATTATTCGACTGTTACGTATGTCCATGTACATAACTTAACGGTCGAGTTGTTAGCAGCAATCGTGCCACACTTAACCCTATACGTTCCTTTTTTTGAAAATGTGACGCTTCCTTTATCGCCTTTTACTTTTGTTCCATTACCAAAATCCCAATAATATGTTGTTGGTTTGAACTTTGTAATATTTTTATCATCGGCCCAAAAAGTAACTTGCTTACCTACCTTTATATTTTCAGGAACGTGTATGTTTATTTGTTCGGGCTTTGTAAGTTCCATCTCATATTCGGCTATGGTAAACAACTCTTCACCACTTGTTTTGTCAAGCACACTCAACTCTATGGTGTAATCGCCCGGACCATTAAAACAGTGATCGACTTCAAGACCTGTATGTTGCTGTCCGTCGCTCATTGTCCACTTAAAGCTAAACTGTTCTGGGTCGTAGTTTTCTGCCGATTCTTCAAAAAATGTGTAACAATAGTTCTCCTCCACCATTTCATGTTCTTCATCAAATGATGGAAAACGCTGACGATAGAAGTATAATTTATCAACACCATGCCTGTTCGATGTAAAGTATCCCCATTCCTCGTCGTCACTAACACAAATACCATAATCGTCGCTATTACTATTTACTTTCATATCGAACTTAATAGGATCTGAGAATCCTTTCTCGGTACGGAATGTATAATATATGTCGAGTCGTTTACTATCTGAACGGCCATTGCTAGCAAAGAATATCTTACCCGATGGATGGACGAATGGTGTTTTTTCAATGCCCTTAGTATTGATATTATCGCCCATATTATGTGGTGCGCTCCAACGTCCGTTTACCTTTTCGCAATAATAAAGATCGGTTTGCCCTTTACCTCCTGGCACATCAGACACAAAAACCATCAGATTTCCATCGGCAGAGTACGACGGATAACCAGCATTGGCATAGCGCACTTTAACTTCGTTGAGTATACCATCGCTCTTATCGTTCGATGAATTGTAATCGTAAATGGCAAATGGAGCTCCTTCTATTGTAGATTCTTCTTGTGTATTTTGTGTTATGTGCATAACACGATCAGCATCGAACGCTACAGCTATTTGATTGTACGGACGATTGCTGCGTGACATAAAACTCTTGGGTTGACCGCTCGGACGATGATTGCGCAAATCAATTTTGTAAAGTTGATATAGTCGATCGCCATATTGATTGTAGTAGTTGACTACTACATCATTTTTCTTGTCTGAGGCAAAATAGAGAGTCGAATCGCATATAACAGGATTTATCGATGTATTTTTGCCCATTATGTTGAGGTTGACCACCTCTACGTCTTGTGACATAGCGTTGGTTGCTACCAACATTCCAACTATGTATGCTATTGTTCTTTTCATAGAGTGTCTTTGTAATTAAAAGAATTTAGGGCTTACGGTCTTAAATTTATAAACGAGGTCGTATTGTATCGATATTTCGTGCGATCCTTTGTTATAGCCACTCAAATCGCCCATCGACATACTATAGTTGTAGGCTACTCTGAGTTGTGGCAAGGCCTGCACGGCTACGCCCATATTTAGTTCCTTTGTTGTGCTATATGCCGCATCGAGCCAAATAAACTCTTTCCAAATACCTGTAATTGTTGCTGTTGCATCGAGGTTATATTTCTGAGTATAATTAGCCATAACCGATGGTTGCACTTTCACAGTTCCGTTACCAATTAGCAAACCTGCTGTAGCTACATATTGTGCATCGGTAGGGGAAAACTCTGCATCGGTCTTATCAAATTCATCGCTCACAAAAAATGATGTTACTGATAAACCTGCAAAATACTTCTGTCCGTAAACCGACATACCAAAACCGAGTAACGGTGAGGTATTACTATAGTTCTCGCCAAAAACCTCATCGCCTTCGTCAATAACATTTACTTTTGTCCAATCTGTTTTCTTAAATGCAACACCTGGTTGTAATGCCATGCTTGCCCAACTATGTTGTCCAACTCTGAAGCGATAACCAATAGTTAAGCCTAATCCGGTGTTCGATGATTGATGTATGGTCTGATTCCATAGTTGTGCACCCAACACGATGTTATTTTGACGCAATGGTGCATGACCACTAAACAAGAAACTTGTTGGGGTATTTTCGATGCCACTCCACTGCTTACGTCCACCAACAAAAAATGTCAGACCTTCGCGAGAGCCCGCAAATGCTGGATTGATGGCGTACTGGTTGTGTATGTATTGACCAACAATAAGGTCGTTCTGAGCATTAACCGAAATGCTACACAATGTGAGCATTGCTGCGGCTAATATTGTATTTTTCAGTGTTCTCATCTTGAATTTAGATACCTTTTGCCTTACAACAATGTTTTTCTATTTTTTACTTCGCTTTATTACCAGAGTCTCTTTCACAGTTTTTATACCTTCGCCTTCAAAAACGTAGATATAATAACCATCTTCAACACCCTCGGCATTCCAATTGTTGCGATAATTCTCTTTCTCGTATATTATTTTGCCTTTAGCATCGTAGACTGTTAAGTGATTAACATCAGGTATTCCTTCTATCACTAAATAATCGTTTTTAAAATCGGCATTGGGGCTAAATCCGTTAGGAGCATTTACCACATCATACGAAGATATTACTTGAACTACCGAATTGTAGCAGTTTTCATGCTCATCCATTATGTTCCATTCGGTATATTGCATTGTAATCAGACCTATTTTTGTAGTGCTGAATTTGAAGAACGTGTTTTCACCATCACTTGTCAATCCGTAACTTTCGTTATGTATTATCTTATCTACTTTCTGGGCATCAGAATTGTCCCACTGTCCGTGATGGTGATACGAGTCGATAACTTCCCAATTAAATCCTGTTTCGTAATATTTACCAACTGCATTCAATTCTGTCATGTCACTAAGTTTGCGGGTCAGATATATGTCACGACCTTCAAATTCGATGGTATCAGTTGGCATTTCGAGCGCTGGTTTTCGGTCGATTATTGTTATCTCACCTTTCATACCATTGGCATTAGCGCTACAACCATCGGAATCGACAACCGATGTAACAATCAGATTACCTGGGTGCTTCATCGTCATTTCCTTGGTTACTGTTGCTTCTGGTATATTGATAAATTGTTGTCCGTTGGATAAGATGATAGTGAATGGTCCGTTACCTTCAGTAGTTAGGTCTCCATTAAATGTAAATGCTGGGTCATTATCGAGTGCAGTACAAACAAACTGTTCACTGCCATCGGTAGGTGCTATAGTCACTTCAGGCAAGCGCTTAAAATTGATTGTGTGAGTATCAGATGTAGTACACTTACCACCAGTTGTTTCATACAACACGACTTCACTACTACGCTCAGCATTGCTTGTTAGCCTACCTATGCATACATTCGATGTTGTATTTGAAAGTTCAAGAAATGCATCAGATGTTTCCCACTTATATGTTGATATATCCGACCAATGAGTATTTGCCTTAAATTCGGCCACAAAACCACAGATATCTGATTTTTCAGGTGATATTATTTCGGCTTTAGGTGTCTTCCATAAATCAATAGTCAGAATATCATCGATAGGGTAACGAACTTCGCCATAATTAGTGTTATAGCGCAAAGAAAATGAGTATTCGTACCGAACATGGCGTCCTTGAGGATCATATGACAAATCGGCTGAAACTATTGTGATATTCTCCAATACATCACTTTTCACATTTTCACCCTCTTTTAAATCAGAGCCTTCAAAACTTTTATGAGTTGTATTCAACAAAACGCCATTGGCAGATATTGTATAATCGATATAAAAATCGACTGCTATTGGCATGTTCACCAAGAACTTTATATCAAAGTTTTTCACTTCATCGCAAAAGACCTGATCTTCTGTTATGAGTTGCAATTCTGGTGTTTGCGCTGCTGCTCTGATGTGAAACAGTAATAGTGCGACTACAACGATAAGGGATTGTCCTATCTTGAATAAATTGTGTGTCATCTGACGTTAGTTATTTTACATTGATAACTCAGCAACTGCAAAGTTAACCATTTTTCATAGTTAAACAATATTTTAGTTATCTTTGCGAATGTTTAGTATAGCCGACAATGGATTGGAAACAACTGCTCACTCCGCAACGAACGGGGCAACCGATAGAAAATATTAATCACAACCGTACAGAGTTTCAACGCGACTACGACCGACTAATTTTTTCGGCTCCGTTTCGTCGTATGCAAAATAAAACACAAGTTTTCCCTCTACCTGGTGCTATCTTTGTTCATAATCGTCTGACACATAGCCTCGAAGTATCGAGTGTTGGACGTTCGTTAGGAAACAACATAGCACGCTTACTAGTTGACAATGGCGAATGTGATCAAAAGCAATATGTTGAGGAGATTGGTTCTATTGTGGCATCGGCATGTTTGGCTCACGACATGGGTAATCCACCATTTGGTCACTCGGGTGAGAGTGCCATATCTCACTATTTCAACAATGCTCAAGGACAACAATACTTACCCGAATTGTCAGACCTCGAAAGATCTGATTTGCTCAACTTCGACGGCAATGCTAATACATTCCGACTCTTAACCCACTCATTCAACGGCAGACGCGATGGTGGTTTTGCACTCACCTACCCTACCGTTGCCTCTATTATAAAATATCCACGTTCGTCACACGAGGTGAAGAAGTTTGGATATTTTCAGCAAGACAGATCTATGTTCGAGGCCATAATGACCAGATTAGGTGTACCACAAATTGGCAACAATGGCGAACAACCACAATATGCACGCTATCCGCTCGTATACCTCGTTGAAGCAGCTGACGATATTTGCTATCAAATAATGGATGTTGAAGATGCTTACCGATTAGGACTTTTATCATACGACACAACACGTGACTTACTAATGGGATTCTTCGACCACAACACTGAACAGCACACATTCGACCGCCTCGACAATGTTTGCCAAAAAGTAACCGACCGCCACGAACAAGTGGCATATATGCGTTCGGTAGCTATTGGTAAATTGGTAAACTTATGCACAAATATATTTTGGAACAACAGAGCTGAAATATTGGCTGGTACATACAACAAAAAAGCTCTCGTCAAAGACTTACCACCATTCGAAACTCAGGCCCTCAAAACAATTGCAGAAATATCAGTTAATCAAATATACCGACATCAATCTGTTGTTGAAATTGAGCTGTCTGGTTTTACCATTATTGGCACTCTCCTCGATGAACTAATAAAAACCATCAACCAACCAAACTTGTACTACTCAAAACTACTAACACCATTCATTGCTGAACAGTTTAGGGTAGATAGCAATGCATCGACATACGACAAGCTAATGGCAGCTGTCGACATGGTTTCGGGCATGACTGACCTCTACGCCCTCGATTTATTTAAGAAGATAAAGGGAATATTATAAAATAGCACGAACTGCATCAAAACCTAAATTCATCTAATCATTCTACTCCACACGCTCAAAAAAACAGATATGCTATAAATATAGCAGCTATCACACCAGCAGCATCGGCAAGCAGACCACATCCTACTGCATGACGTGTATTCTTTATTCCAACAGAGCCAAAATAGACTGCTAAAATGTAGAATGTAGTATCGGCAGCACCTTGAAATATGCATGACAAACGACCGACAAACGAATCGGCACCATACGTTTGCATTGTTTCTATCATAAAGCCACGTGCTCCCGTACCACTCAGAGGTTTCATAAATGCTGTTGGCAATGCATCGACAAAGGCAACATCGGTACCTGTCTGAGCCACTATCCAACGAATACCATCAACAATAAAATCAAGAGCACCACTTGCTCTGAACAACCCGACAGATACTAATATAGCTATCAAGAACGGAATGATTTTTACTGCTGTAGAAAATCCCTCTTTTGCACCTTCAATAAATGCTTCGTATACATTAACACGTTTCAAAGCTGCCATTGTTACAAAACCAGTAATTACACTAAGCAATAATACTCCTGACACTACCGTCGATGTTTTTTCTATCACATTAGTATCCATCTGCGATACTCCCCACAATGCTCCCCCTACCAGCACTGACAATCCGCCAATGTAAGCCATCACAACTCTATTAAATAAATTAATACGTTGCACTACTGACACGGCCACCAACCCTGCTAATGTAGAAAAAAATGTTGCAAGCAATATTGGTAGAAAAACATCGGCAGGATTAGCTGCTCCACATTGCGTACGATAAGCCATTATCGAAATAGGAATTATGGTAAGTCCTGACGTATTAAGCACCAAAAACATTATTTGTGCATTCGATGCCTTTTCTTTATCGGGATTCAACTCTTGCAATTCACGCATTGCCTTCAGTCCCATTGGGGTTGCCGCATTATCTAATCCGAGCATATTTGCTGATAAGTTCATTACCATGCTACCCATTGCAGGATGTCCCTTTGGCACTTCAGGAAATATACGACAGAAGAATGGCGAAATAAGACGCGACAGTATACGCACTGCACCACCAGCCTCGCCTACTCGCATCACACCAAGCCATAACGACAATACGCCTGTGAGGTAGAGTGAGATTTCAAAACCATTTTTTGCCGAACTAAATGTTGAATCAACCATTGCTGTTATCACATCTGCATCGCCAAAAAATCCCAAACGAATTATACCTACAACGAATGCTATAACAATAAATGCTATCCAGATTATATTGAGTGCCATACTTATTTTTTGCGTCAAAGGTAAATATTTTTTTGCGCCATAACAGACACAAGGGCTTCCGAATTTATCCGAAAGCCCTTGTCTGAAATATTTATTGTCTAACGTTAAACTCTCACGTTTGCTATCTTCATAAGTTGTGGTATATCAACCAACTTAATATAACGACCCTGGAGTTCAATTACCTTATCAGCTTTAAACTCAGAGAGCAAACGAATTACAGACTCTGTTGCTGTACCAACCATATTGGCCAAATCTTCACGCGTCATAGCAATGCGTAGGCGTTTTTCTTCGTCCATCTCAAATGTTTCGAGAAGTGTAAGAAGCACTTGAGCCAAACGCTCTCTAACTGTCTTCTGAGCAAGATTGAGGATGAACTTATTAGCTTCGCCAAGTTCGTGGCAAATGATGCTCAACAATGTTTGAGCATATTTGTTATTCTTTTTGAAAAGTGTCAAAATAATGTCGCCTGGGATGTAGCATACCGACGATTCGGTGAGAGCCTCGGCCGATGTACATGCTGGCTCATTGGCAATTATCGAACGATAACCAATTGGGTCGCCAACCTTTGCAAAACGAATTATCTGATCTTTCCCTTCAAAACCCGTTTTGTAAATTTTCAATATACCGCTAACCACAATATAGATACCACCTGTATTGCAACCTTCGCGATACACAACTGATCCTTTTTTTAATCTCGTAAGAGTAATTCTCTCTTCAACATCTCTGACTTCTGCTTCTGTCAAATCCTTGAATAATGTGTACTTTTTCAAATCGACGCAAAGTAAGTCTGTAGTGTCAAAATAACGTCTCATTGCTTTTCTGTTTTCTTTTGGTTAGTATTTTAATGCGAGGCAAATATATTGCTATTTTTATATATATGCAACATCTTTTTCTGACTATACTCAACTTACTTTTTGATTTTACATGAGTACTTTATTACCTTTATTCAGTCATTTGTACAACAAATGCTACTTTATCGATAAATTTTGCCCGTTTGTCGATATTCTTTATTGAGTAAAAACGAAAATGTATATGCCTATATAATCTATAGACATATACATTATATTATGTTTTTGTGATTATTTAAGATAATTGGTCAGTGTATTATCCGCTGCCTCTACTACATGGAACAGATTGTTATGCTGAGTTATAACATAAGGACCATTTACGTGCACTGGGAAACCATCGATTAGGTTACCGTTGTTATCGAATAGATATGCTAACTGATCGGCTTTATCCCAAACTGATATCTTATTATCGCTCAATAGCTCTACATTGCTTAGTTCCGAAAGTTTGAGTAATCTGATGTTTTTCACTTTACCTCGTCCATCGGTTAGTACTATTCTGCGCTTATCTACAAACACCAAATTATCTGATCCATGATATTGCAACATAAAATATGGTGTTTGCCCCATACTATCTATGTCGGCATAAGTAACCTCCGATGTTGCTATATCGATACTTGCCAATTTACCATCGGCTGTTGCTATTACGAGAGCGGCCTCTGGAGTATTTCCTCTTACAAGATATGTGCGGCTATGCGGATTTGGTGCAATAGGTTTCACTGCTATGCGTTCGTTGCCTCGCCTATCGGTTATATAACAACGATAATTATCGGCATGAATGAGGTAATCTTTATTGTTAGAAACCCAATGGTCGACAGGGGTACTCACTATACCTTCTGTTGGTTTCATCTCCCAGCCATCGACCACTTTGCAGTTTTTGTCGTAAAGTATCACTCGCTTATTGGCACATGGCACAAATAAGCGAAATTCGTTCGGATTGCCATAATCGAGATAAGTTACGCCACCAGTAGCAGCATGCTTGAGCTGTATGGGAAATCGTGCCGTATCGTTACCGTTACGGTCGATTAGGTGTATGGCGTCTTTAGTGGCAAATAGATATTGCAATTTACCATTGCAGTAATAGTCTATTTGCGTCAGCGGACCTATTATCCTACCGTCTATTTTTCGACTCCACAATACTAATCCCGATGAATTTATGAGATGTATTCTATTTTCAACATCTTGCACCAAGTACTCTATTTCATGTGTATTATGATTAATAACAGCCCATGGTTGTCCTACCAAAGTTGTATCCATTTTGCATTGCCATGCTGTAGGTTGTGCTTCGGTTTTATGTGGCTCATAAAGCCCACTTGCCATTATATAAGGTAATCCGCTCACATTCGATATTTGCATTCCAAAACCATAAAAATCAGATATTGCATCCAAATTTTTGGTATTTGCCACACTATCGGTAAGCATTGTTATGTAGCGCATTGCCTTGCTTGTGCAATAGACAAACATTATGTTGTCTGAAGAGAAATTTGTTCTGAATGCTCTATAATTGGCATCGTTAGCGTATGTCCTATTTTGTAGTCGTTCATATAGCGAATGTTTCAACACGCTTATGGTATCGGCAAACATCAGTGTGTTTTCATAGCGCAAATAATACTTACTTGGTTGCTTACCTAGCACATCGCTAAGTATGAATGTTTCATCATCTTCGTCGAAGGCCTTATATACAGGTATGGAAAGCGAAGGTATTGGCGATATTACATCCACCTCTTCTGGAGCTGATATGCCGTGCATCGCACACAAAACACCATTGAGTATAGCTTGCGATATTGTTCCATTCTTTTCGTTGATAACAAGACAAGCATTTTTAGGATCGGACAACGATTCACTAAAACTAAACAATGCTAATTCACCTTCAAACACCTTTGATATTTCGCTTTCAACATCGATACCTGTAGCTTTTTTGGCAGCTTCGCACATATTGAAATATACGTTATTGATATCGTTTTCTCGCAAATGTCGCACATAAAACTCATCGTTTGTACCACGTTTGAAAGGTGCTATACTTGCAAATATCTGTGCACTCGAAGGGATGCACTCGTCGATGGTGAGTGCTACAGGAGTGTGTGAAGCCAAACATGAGAAGAAGGTAGGCTTGCCCGACAACAAGAAGCCATTACCACTTAATAGGGTGGATTGTATATCCAAATCGAGTTCAAACCAATCGCCCCATGTTGACATAGTACGCACTGTTGCATCAAACACCGACAAGCTATCCATTGACGCAACGTTGACGAATACCGATAAAGGAGCTGATGGTGATGTGGTTCGATGAAGTGTAGAGAAACACTGATCATCGGCCAAAACGGGTTCTGTACCTAACAGCACCTTACGCAACAGCGGAATATCGTCGGTAGCAAACAGACATTCGTTGCTTGTTGTAATATAGAAAGGATCAGCCCCTACATCGACATGCAATACTTCGTGCCCATCAAATGTCAGAACCTCCGATTTCAGATTATTAGTACCAGCCATGCCATGCACAGCTGTCATTAGGCCAACACCATCGGCATAGCTTTTAAGTGGGAATGCTAAAAGTGTCTTACCTGCTGTGTCGTTCACTGCGGCATAGTATGAAACATATATAGTACGATCGTTGATGAGCTCATTGCGTGCTATCGAATCGATAGCATCAATGGCGTTATGCATGGCTTTGGTTACTAAATCGGCAAAAAAGAGATAGCTAAACTTATTGCCATACGTTGTTTTCGACACGGTTTGCTTATAGTTGCCTATGCCATTTATCTTAATCACTATAGCTGCCGACGACGGCATACGACACAGCGGATTATTATCTTCGTAGTGGCGATTACTATTGAGCCATACAATGATAATGCTTATTATAAGTAGCAGTGCTACTGCACCTATGGCAAACCAGCGTTTTTTCATCAAACTATTCCATTGCGTATTTGATAAGCGAGAACAATATGTAGAGAGCTATGGTAAGGGCTATACCACCTATGCCAACCAATACTATTGAAATAATAGCTATGGTTACTAGCATAAAGCGCAATTCGTTGCCTTTCCATGTTAGGTGTTTTATCTTTAGCGAGAACATAGGAACTTCGCTAACGAGCAACACACAAAAGATCAGTATCATTGTGAGTAGCATCCACGGACGCACCCATTCAAACATTGTCAGATGATTAGTAACAAACCATATAAACGAGGCTGTAAAGAGACCTGTTGCTGTGGTTGTCAGACCCAAAAAATTCTCAGTTTGACGTTCATCAAGATTAAACTTAGCCAAACGCAATGCTCCGAAAACGCCCAAAATAAATGGAGCAATAACCCAAAACAGCTGCACTGCCGAAAGATGATAGATATTGATATACCAATCTCCAGATACCAAATACTTAATATAAGAAGAATACATAGCAGCAGGAGCTATAGCAAACGAAACCACATCGGCAAGCGAATCGAGTTCCTTACCAATAGGACTACTAACCTTCAGCTGTCGGGCTGCGAAACCATCAAAAAAATCGAACACTGCACCTGCAAATATCAGCAGTGTAGCATGTTGCAACAAACCGCTAACGGCGCATACTACGGCCATAATGCCGCAAAAAAGATTAAGTGAAGTAATGGTGTTGGGTATATACCTTTTAATTTCCATGTCGTTTTATTTTAGCAACTCACTATTGAGTTGCTCGTTTTTCGCGCAAAGATACGAATTTTAATTACGAGTTACGAATTATTACTCGCACGTACCTTTTTCGTGGTACAAAATGCAAAATAGATACGCATATTTAACACTTTTGGTTACTTAATAACCAACCATGCACCACATTATCAGCCACACATTTTGCAACATACAAAAAACACATTCGTAGAAACGAAATAGTTTTTATTTTTTACGAACCAAAAAACAATACAAATGAAAAAGCATTTATTATTTGCTATAGGAATAGCTTGCGCAGCAACCTGCCTCACTGCTTGCCATGACAGCGATGATGAAGATAGTGATGGATTTACTGCATCATTTTCAAGTCCATACATCCAATATCTTCCAATAAACTCTTTATCAAGTTATTTGGGAGTTACAGCTTATGCTCTTTCTGATGATGAACATAAAATAGATGTATATCATTTTAGCACAGATGATCTTTCTCAATATCTTGACACTACTGGCGAAACTCGCATAGCAAGTAAGTATATGGAAACTCTTTGGAATGGATTTTATGGAGGTTTTACCCCAACATATTTTTCTGCAAATAACACAGAAGAATATGCAGTACCTATGTGTGGAGAGTTTCACTCTGGTTCTTCTGCTTTAATATGTAATCCAGGAATGGCATGTCGTTCAATATTTTCTAAACACTATCCAATGGAAATGAATTTAACGAATGCCATATCAGCAGCAGCTGCTGCTTTAACACTTGGCGATGCCTCATATTTATATGTATGTCCAAC
>JBGUYH010000129.1:0-3399 GCA_045118595.1 Bacteroidales bacterium
CAAAGAACAACCTCAAAGGTGCTCCTATTGTTGTTGCTGGTGGCTATGGCGTAGGTTCAAAAGAGGGCTTCGACAAGATATTCGAACTCGCCAAAGAACTACACGCTGAAGTAGGCGCAAGCCGCGCTGCTGTTGATGCTGGATGGGTTGACCACGACCGCCAAATTGGTCAGACTGGCGTCACCGTTCGTCCTAAACTATACATTGCTTGCGGCATATCAGGTCAAATACAACACATTGCCGGAATGCAAGACTCATCGATGATTATATCAATCAACTCAGACCCCGATGCACCTATCAACCAAATTGCCGACTATGTTATCAACGGCACTGTTGAAGAGGTCATTCCGAAGATGATAAAGTATTACAAGAAGAACAGCAAGTAAAACAGAAAAATGGCAAATTACTATACCGAAACACCGGAGCTTAAGTACCATCTTAACCATCCGCTGATGAAACGCATAGTTGAACTCAAAGAGCGCAACTACGCTGATAAAGACAAATACGATTACGCACCACAAAACTTTGAGGATGCAATGGACAACTACGACCGCGTACTCGACATTGTGGGAGAAATATGTGGCGAAGTGATTGGTCCTAACGCCGAAGGTGTTGACCATGATGGTCCAAAATGTGAAAACGGACGCGTACAATACGCTCCTGGCACCGATATTAATATCGATGCTACTCGCAAAGCATCGCTCATGGGCATGGCTATGCCTCGCCGCTTTGGTGGTCTCAACTTCCCTATCGTTCCATACATCATGGCTGCCGACATGGTTAGCTCTGCCGATGCTGGTTTCGAAAACTTGTGGGGCTTGCAAGACTGCGCCGAGACACTTTACGAATTTGGTAACGAAGACCAAAAAATGCGTTTCCTCACACGCGTATGCGCTGGCGAAACAATGTCGATGGACCTCACCGAACCTGATGCTGGTTCTGACCTTCAAAGCGTAATGCTCAAAGCCACTTTCGACGAAAAAGAAAACTGCTGGCGTCTCAACGGTGTAAAACGCTTCATCACTAATGGCGATGCCGACATTCACCTCGTATTAGCTCGTTCTGAAGAGGGTACACACGATGGTCGTGGACTCTCAATGTTCATCTACGACAAACGTCAAGGCGGTGTTGACGTACGTCGCATCGAGAACAAAATGGGTATCAAAGGCTCACCAACATGCGAACTCGTATATCGCAATGCCAAAGCCGAACTTTGTGGCGATCGCAAATTGGGTCTGATAAAATACGTCATGGCACTTATGAATGGTGCTCGTCTGGGCATCGCAGCACAAGGCGTAGGCATATCACAAGCCGCTTATAACGAAGCACTTGCTTATGCTAAAGATCGTAAGCAATTTGGTAAAGCCATAATAGAGTTCCCTGCTGTAGCTGAACTTTTATCGGTTATGAAAGCTAAAACAGATGCTACTCGCGCCATATTGTATGAAACAGCTCGTTTCGTCGACGTATACAAAGCACTCGACGATATTGCAAAAGAACGCAAGCTAACACCAGAAGAACGTGCCGAACAAAAGAAATTTGCAAAATTGGCTGACTCGTTCACCCCACTGTCAAAAGCAATGGGTAGTGAATTTGCAAATCAAAACACCTACGATTGCATTCAAGTGCATGGTGGTTCGGGCTTCATGAAAGAGTATAAGTGCGAACGCATCTACCGCGATGCACGCATCACATCAATCTACGAAGGTAC
This sequence comes from Bacteroidales bacterium, assembly GCA_045118595.1. GTDB lineage: Bacteria > Bacteroidota > Bacteroidia > Bacteroidales > Marinilabiliaceae > W3P20-009. The sequence continues at coordinate 1,712 of JBGUYH010000129.1, forward strand.
CACACAGTTACAAGTAGTTGCAGCCATACGCTACGTAACAACTGGTGCATATTTGGCACAAATAGAAGAGTACGAACAGCAAATATCAATACTTGCAGGTGGCAAAGCTACCGATTTCGATATATTGCGCGACAAACTAAAGCTCATGGCCGACAAACTCCGCATGGCTGTGAACCAAATCACAGAAGCCAAGAACCAAGAGTTACTCGACCTCATGGCTCGCCGACTTGTTGAAATGTCTGCACACACCATTATGGGTAATTTGCTCGTTATCGATGCTCTCAAAGCACCTGAAATGTTTGCTACATCTGCCAATGTATACGTACGATATGCTGAAGCTGAAGTAGAAAAGCACATGACATTCATTCGTCATTTCCAAGAAGAGAATATTGCCGATTACCGCAAGGCATAATTTTCTCACTGTAGCAAATAAAAATAGCTCGCTGACACTACAAATGTGTCAGCGAGTTGTTTTTTACACATATTTCAAACAATTTTGTCTATTCTTGATAACAACTTCGATACTATTGTTCGGTTAAACATTCTCAGAATAATCATAAAATAGGCACAATAAATATGATTGAAAAACATCCATTAGAACCATTCTTGCCACAAAATGCAAAAGTCTTGATGTTAGGCAGTTTTCCGCCACCTAAAAAACGTTGGAAAATACCATTCTATTATCCTAATTTTCAGAACGATATGTGGCGAATTTTCGGACTCGTATTTTTCGACAATAAGAATCACTTTATAGATATTGATAATAAGACATTCAAACTGCAACTTATAGTTGATTTTTTAACCCAAAGAGGCATTGCTATTTACGACACTGCAACACAAATAGAACGCAAAAACAACGATGCCTCTGACGCAAATCTTAGCATTATAGAAAAAATAGACCTCTCAAACATTTTATCGCACATTCCACAATGTAACGCCATCATCTGCACTGGCAACAAATCGGCAGAAATTATTGCTAGCATATTAGGCACAAAAATTCCAGAGATAGGAAGCTTTTTTGAAGCACATTTTGGCAATCGAATGATAAAATTCTATCGCATGCCATCTACATCAAGAGCATATCCGATGAAGATTGACAAAAAAGCAGAAATATATGGTGCAATGCGTGAAATAATAAAGTAAACACAAAAAAATGGTATTTAAATCAGTAGTGTATCGGCTTACATATCTGTGTCATAAATAAGAGACAGAAATCGACACATTACTTCGGTCGTGAAACTTGACCGTATTACAAGTTTCAATCCACGCCCCCGCGAAGGGAGCGACCGAATGGTGGTTATGTAGTGTTAGTTATGGTTTGTTTCAATCCACGCCCCCGCGAAGGGAGCGACTCGCCATACAAAGATGGAGGTATTTAAATTATTGTTTCAATCCACGCCCCCGCGAAGGGAGCGACATCATAGCTACAATTTTTTAAGACGTTGTAACTCACGTTTCAATCCACGCCCCCGCGAAGGGAGCGACAGTATACTTTATTTTGTACATTTACATACGATGAGGTTTCAATCCACGCCCCCGCGAAGGGAGCGACAAGGTGAGCTATACGATAAGTACCTCACTACTATAGTTTCAATCCACGCCCCCGCGAAGGGAGCGACTCCGTACATTCGCACATGCTGATTTCTATTCTGAGTTTCAATCCACGCCCCCGCGAAGGGAGCGACAAC
>JBGUYH010000130.1:0-6329 GCA_045118595.1 Bacteroidales bacterium
ACAACCCAAACAAAGCAAACTAATAGGCGAGCGCATATTGCTTTGTCCGATAGAACATGATACTGCGTTCGATATAGAAGATTGGCACTTTCATTTCTTTAATATATGGAGCAAAAAAGAGCTTCAGCATGGTTTTACTGTAATATTGCACAACGGACGCAAATTAGCCTTCTTAGGTGATGAACCATACAATAGCGACAACGAATACATAATAAAAGGTTCAGACATTGTGATGCAAGAAGCCTATTGCTTATATTCTGAGATTGAAAAATACAATCCGTACCCCAAAAGTCATGGTACAGTTGTCGATTCGTGTCGAAATGCTCAGCAACTTGGTGCCAGCACCACAATATTGTTTCACACCGAAGGCCGAACACCTATGCATGAGCGCAAAGTGCGCTACACAGCCGAAGGAGCAACCGTTTATAGCGGTAACCTAATAGTACCTAACGACCTTGAAGTTATCGAACTTGGCTGAACAAATAAAATGCTCCATTCGTTTCCGTTTCCCATAAATTGTGAAGAACTGCCACAGCAGTTTACATATCCTTTTTGTTACACACCACATCCACTTGTTGAGTGGGCTGCTAAGTATGTATCTGAACGTTACAGAGACAAATTTATGCACAATAAATGTGGCAAAATGATGGGCGTAATGGTGGTGTGCAGTGCCGATGAACAGATAGGCTTTTTGGTAGCTTATTCGGGCGAAATGAATGACGAATCAGATTTCTTTGTGCCGCCCATTGTTAACTACTCCGACCCTCAAGGTTATTTTATGCGCCAAAACAATGGCATATCGGAGATAAACAAACAAATTGCGACAATTGAGACTTCGCCAGCACGCCAACAGTTAGTTGAGTTGGTCAATACAACAATATCGCACAACGAAGAGGCTATTGATACATTCAAGCAACAGATAAAACAACGTAAGTTGCAACGTAGCGAGCTCAGAGCAAAGGGTGGAGTAACAGCCGAAACAGAACAACAACTAATAAAGCAGAGTCAGTTTGACAAAGCAGAGCTTAAACGATTAGAGCAACGCTTAGCTAGTGAACTTGCTCCTTTGCGCAAAGCATTGGAAGAGAGCAATAGGCAACTTGCTGACCTAAAAGCCGAACGTCATAAGCAATCAGTAGCATTGCAAGAGTGGCTATTTGAGCAATATACACTTCTCGATGCTAATGGTTGTAGCAAAAAACTCGACGATATATTTAAGGCAGCAGGACGTGGGGTTCCACCATCAGGAGCTGGCGATTGTTGTGCCCCCCGATTGTTGCAATATGCCTATACCAACAATATGAAACCCATTGCAATGGGTGAGTTTTGGATAGGTGTGTCGCCACAAAATGTTGTCCGTGTCGATGGACAATTTTATCCATCGTGTCAGCGAAAATGTAAGCCCATATTAACACATATGCTTGGCGGACTCAGTGTTGAGCCCAATCCGCTTCAAAAAGAGGCAGAGAAGAGCATGCACGTGGTTTACGAAGACCAATGGATTATTGTGGTGAATAAACCAGGCGGATTGCAGAGCATACCAGGACTTACAACTCAAGATTCGGTTGCTATGCGTCTTCAATTAGCATATCCCAATAGTGTGATGACACCTGCACATCGCCTCGATCAATTCACGTCGGGACTGCTCATTGTGGCAAAAAGCAAAGACGTGCTTGCAGCTCTGCACCGACAGTTCGAAGAGCGACAAGTGAAAAAACGCTATGTAGCATTGCTTGAACATAGACCTATACATGATTCAGGAATAATTAATCTGCCCATTGGTTTTGACCCTGATGATAGTTGTAAACGCATTGTAGATAGGGTAGAAGGCAAAGATGCAATAACTAAATACAGAGTTATTGGCGAGCGAAAAGGCTATACTTTAGTTGAGTTTTTTCCCGAGACGGGACGCACACATCAATTGCGCATACACTCGGCACACCCCGATGGTCTAAATGCTCCTATTGTTGGTGATGGTTTATATGGAATTCGTGGCGATGTGATGTATTTATGTTCATGCGGAATACAATTTACTCATCCAATAACTGCTGATTTTATAAAACTTGAATTGCCAGAAAGCGATTGGTTTTGCTGAAACAAAAAAACGAGACTGAAATAAATTTCAATCTCGCTTCAGTGCCCAAAACAGGACTCGAACCTGCACGCCTTTCGACACACGCACCTGAAACGTGCGCGTCTACCAATTCCGCCATTTGGGCATTGCTGTCATTTTTGACGGTGCAAAGGTACGTAACTTTTTTTATATTACAATAGTTGCCACCTCTTTTTTACTATACTCTACAATCTTATCTCACTTAGCATTTATGGTGGTAAATAGAGCAAAAAAAGAGTAGTTCACCGAGGCAAACTACTCTATAAGTATAAAAACTCAGAATATTAGTTCCAAGCTTTGATGATGTCATAAAAATCGTTAGCCTTGAGTGATGCACCACCAATCAAGCCACCATCGATGTCAGGCTTAGAGAAGAGTTCAGGAGCGTTAGAACCCTTGCAAGAGCCACCATAGAGAATAGAAGTGTTTTCAGCAACCTCTTTGCCATACTTGTCAGCAACAACTGAGCGAATGTATGCGTGAATCTCTTCAGCCTGATCAGAAGTTGCAGTTTTGCCAGTACCGATAGCCCAGATTGGCTCGTATGCAATTACGATGTTAGCAAATTGTTCAGCAGTGAGGTGGAATACAGAACCTTCGAGTTCAGCCTTAACAACTGCATTTTGCTCGTTAGCTTCACGTTGTGCAAGCGACTCACCGATGCAGAAGATAACCTTCAAACCATTAGCAAGTGCGAGATCAACTTTAGCCTTCAAAATTTCGGGAGTTTCGTTGTAGTATTCGCGACGCTCTGAGTGACCGAGTATTACATATTCAGCACCAGTCGATTTAACCATAGCTGCAGAAACTTCGCCTGTGTAAGCACCTTTTTCTTTGTCTGCGCAGTTTTCAGCCGACACACTGATGAGTTTTGAATCAACAGTTTTTACAACCTCAGTGAGGTGAATGAAAGGAGTGCCAAGAATTACTTTGCACTTAGGTGCATTAGCTTTGAGAATGTCGTTAACACCCTTTGCCAATTCGATGCCTTCCTGGAGTGTGTTATTCATCTTCCAGTTACCTGCTACAATTTTCTGTCTCATTGTTTTGTGTTTATTTGTTTTTTCGATTGTTCTTTTTATTCGGTGCGATTAGCACTTCTATGGCGCTTTCTGAAATTTATCAGCAATATCAGAAAAGCAGTTGCAAAGATAGCGGATAAAATGGTTAATCTGACATTTTCGTTCACTATGTTTGTCAAATTTGTAGATAGCGGGTCACCAAGTCCTTGTATTGGCAAGTGATCGATATGATATTTCGCTATTATTACACCATTTTGTATAACTATAATACCTGGGTTTGAGCGTGTTATTGTTTTTAACATTGTCTCGTCAGCTTGCAAATAGCTAAATGTATTATTTGCTCTGCTATCTGTTTGTTTTTGTGCTGTTTGTGACGATGATGTGACTATATGCAATTCTCTGTCTTTTATTTCCATAGCTTTAGCTATGTCTGACAATAAATGTAAATGCTTATCACTAACATCTTCAACTTTGGGCGATATTACCAAAATTATTGGTTTTTCGCTTGCCAATATTCGGTCGGTTTGTGAGTCGCCTTCGGCATTGCTAAGTGTAAAATCGGTTATAGCAGGTGTGTATCCTTCTGATATAACTTGTGTTTTTGAATCGATATAAATCCAAGTAGAGTCGTTGTAAGGGTAGTTATTTTCGTCAAACTCTTGTCTTACACCATCTTTCTCTAATATAAATGTTGTTTTATATTCAGGAAGTGGTGCATCGTCGGGTATTTGCATCGAAGCATTTATGTCAGTACCAACAGAAAATGGTCTGAAATCGATTATAGGTTCATCAGTAATACCTTTAGCTGAGATTATGACTGATATTAAGAAACCGATGCTAAACATAGCAGCTTTGCGCCATTTTGACAAGTTGTTGCGATAGTTGTGTCGGTTGACAAAGATGTAGACTGCAATAGGCAAAAAAATGGCATTTTTCCAAAATGTTTGCCAATTGGTTAGTTTTACGGCATCGCCAAAACATCCACAATCGCTAACAGGATTTACTATAGCGATGTAGAGTGTGAGTGGGGTATAGAAACACATGAAAGCCAATGTAATAGTAGAGGCAAGTGGTATGCTTATTCGTACAATTAGCATATAGCCAATGGTAAACTCTATAACATTCTGTATTACAGATAATGCTGTGCAGATGCTAAATGGAATATTTTCCAATCCCCATGCTACGAAATAGTCTTCTATTTTTATGGCTCCACCAATAGGGTCGATACATTTGACGAAACCAGAGAATACAAATAGCAATCCTATCAAGATGCGTAGCAGTGTTATTGTTTTGTCTTTCATTGAGTTATTGTTTTATTCGGGAAAATCCATTTTTATTATGGCAAATATTGCATAATTTATCATATCCATATAGTTGGCATCAACGCCTTCTGATATGAGTGTTGCGCCATTATGATCTTCAATCTCTTTGGTTCTATTTATCTTCATCAAGATTAAGTCGGTGAGTGAACTTATTCGCATATCGCGCCAAGCCTCGTCGTAATCATGGTTTTTATTGTCCATCAATGCTTTAGCTGCAGCTATTTTGCTTTTATATAACTCAGTAGCCTCTTTGTGATCCATTTCTGGTTCATCGGTATAGCCCAGTTCAAGTTGTATAAGTGCCATGGCAGCATAATTTACAATGCCAATAAATTCAGGACGAATACCTTCACCAACTTTACTCTCTTTTTTTTGTTCGAGACTTCTAATACGGCGTGCTTTTATCATTATTTGGTCGGTAAGCGATGTAGGGCGCATTATGCGCCATGCTGTACCATAATCGGCCATTTTCTTAGTGTAAATATCCTCGCACACCTTCATGGCATGCTCAAATTGTGTATCTGTTTTCGATGACATTTTTTATTTTGTTGTTTTTATATTTTGCGAATGTATTAATTAAAATCAGAAAGTGAGCATCTCGTGTAGCTTTTGAGCAAATTTGAAACTATTCTCTCTCATAAATCTGATTGTTGTGCCATATCCATTAACAGGTTTGATACCATCGACTACATTAGCAACAAAGCATTCGCTTGCATTTTGTAGCATAGTTAAACTTATTCCATTTTGTGCATATCGTAATTGGTATTTCATGCTGCGCGCTACTTTTTCTATATATTCATCAATAGTGTTGCGACGGGCTCCGTTATGATATTGTACACCAATTACATCGCTATGCGAAATAAGATATAGATTACCTAATGTAGTGGTAATTATTTCATTGTTAGTATTGAAAATGCAAGCTCCTTGATAGTGGGCTTCGGTAGCTTTATTTTGTGCTATGGTAAAAATAGGATCTGGTCTGTTAATCCATGAAAAAGTCGATACGCTTATGGGACATTCACTGAATGGCATAAGAATAACTTTCTGACTATCGGGTTGATATGGTTTTGTGTGCAATCTTTGCTGCAATATACAATAATGAACTTGATGAGTATCAAATTGTTGCCATATATTTATCTTTACGATAGAGTATGGCGGATAATGATTTTTCTGACACAGAACTTCGATGCGTCTGAGTAATTCGTTTGCTGTAGGAAAACTACTCGATGTGATGCTCAAATCTCGCATAGCATCGGTTATGTTTAGATAATGTTCACGCCACAAATATGGTACATTACCTCTGCATAATAATGTTTCGCTAAAATTGAGTCCTGTGGTCAGAAATGCAGACCAAATATTACCTATTGGATTGTCGGTGCTCATCATTCTACCATCAACGCACATGCGTTCACTCCACATTTTTTGAGGTTCATGTGGTTGCAGCAATGCATCGGGTAAACTATTGAGCAAATCCATTGTAACTTGTTGTTTGTTAGATAAAAAGAGAAAGGTTTTTGAACTAATTCATAAACCTTTCTCACGCATATTTTTTGCTATAAAAGTGCTTTTTTAGATATTCTCAAATGCACTTACTCCTACTGTAGCAACGGTACGATTAGTCTTTTTTACCAAACCTTGAAGTACAGCGCCAGGACCAACTTCAGTAAACGTATCGACTCCTGCTGCAATCATGTTGTTCACAATTTGTGTCCACTTTACAGGAGCTGTAAGTTGTGCTACCAAGTTCTTCTTTATTTCGTCAGGATTAGTAACAGGTTGTGCTGTTACATTTTGGTACACAGGACATATAGGAGTGCTGAATTGAGTATTCTCTATAGCTTGTGCAAGTTCTGCACGCGCAGGCTCCATAAA
>JBGUYH010000131.1:0-6826 GCA_045118595.1 Bacteroidales bacterium
ATAAAATAGGTTCAACAGGTATGGTGCCTGTATTCTACCACAAAGACCTTGATGTTTGTAAAAATGTAGTAAAAGCTTGCTACGAAGGTGGCGTACGTGCTTTTGAGTTCACTAACCGTGGCGATTTTGCTCACGAGATATTTGGCGAACTCGTGAAATGGGCTGCTAAAGAGTGCCCTGAACTTGCTCTCGGCATTGGCTCTGTTGTCGATGCTCCTACCGCAGCTCTCTACCTTCAACTTGGTGCAAACTTCGTTGTTGGTCCGCTCTTCAACCCAGAGATAGCACCTGTTTGCAACCGTCGTCTCGTTCCTTACTGCCCAGGTTGTGGCACTGTAAGCGAAATAGGCAAAGCGCAGGAACTCGGTTGCGACCTTACCAAGCTCTTCCCTGGTGATGTCTATGGTGCTAACATGGTGAAAGGCCTCAAAGCTCCTATGCCATGGTCGAAGATTATGGTTACAGGTGGCGTTGCTCCTGAGAAAGAGAACCTCGAAAAATGGTTTGCTGCAGGCGTGTTCTGTGTAGGTATGGGTTCAAAACTCTTCCCGAAAGACAAAGTAGCAGCTGGCGATTGGGCATACGTAACCAACAAGTGCAAAGAGTGTCTTGAGATTATCAAAGAAGCACGTAAATAAATTAATCAGCCACGTCAATAATTTTTATTGGCGTGGCATATATAACCTAAAACATATAAGATGTCAAATAATAATTCGGCAATGTCAAACTTTCGTTGGGTTATTTGTGCGTTATTATTTTTAGCAACCACTATTAACTATATGGATCGTCAGGTATTGTCGTTAACGTGGAAAGATTTTATTGCCCCCGAATTTCATTGGACGGATGGTGATTATGGAACAATAACAGGTATGTTTTCGCTATTCTATGCCATCGCCAACTTATTCGCAGGTAAGTTTATCGATTGGATGGGTACCAAGAAGGGGTATCTCATAGCTATTTTCGTATGGTCGCTTGGTGCTGTGCTACACGCATGTTGTGGCTGGGTATCAATGACAATTGAGGGCTATGATAGCATAGAGTCGTTGCGCATGGTTGAAGCTGGCTCTGATGCAGCAGTGGCTATTGCTACTATTTCGGTATGGTTGTTCCTGAGTTGCCGATTGATATTAGCTGTTGGTGAAGCAGGTAACTTTCCCGCAGCTATTAAGGCAACAGCCGAATATTTTCCAAAGAAAGATCGTGCATTTTCAACATCAATATTCAATAGTGGTGCTTCGGTTGGAGCTTTAGCTGCTCCTGCTACCATTCCATTGTTGGCTCGTGCGTGGGGTTGGGAAATGTCATTTGTTATAATTGGTGCTCTTGGTTTTTTGTGGATGGGATTATGGATTTGGCTCTATGATAAACCAACTCAGAATAAGCGAGTTAACGAGGTAGAACTTAAATATATTGAGCAAGATAACGATGCTACAGAAGTTAACAAAGTTGATCAAGAGCAAACAATTCCATTTTTGCAGTGTTTGACATTCAAGCAAACATGGTCGTTTCTTGTTGGTAAGTTCATGACCGATGGTGTTTGGTGGTTTTTCCTATTTTGGGCACCAGCCTATTTCTCTGATCAATATGGATATACATCGGACTCAACAATGGGTATAGTTCTCATCTTTACACTCTATGCCATTGTAACAATTCTTTCGATAGGTGGTGGCTATTTGCCTAAGTATTTTGTAGAGAAGAGAGGTATGAATCCATATGCAGGTAGAATGCGCGCAATGTTAATATTTGCATGTTTCCCTGTTTTAGGTTTGTTTGCTCAACCATTAGGTGCTTATAGTGCATGGTGGCCAGCTATACTTATCGGATTGCTTGGTGCAGGTCATCAGGCATGGTCGGCAAACATATTCTCAACTGTTGGTGATATGTTCCCAAAATCGACAATTGGCACAATAGTCGGATTAGGCACAATGGCAGGTGGCTTAGGTTCGATGTTGATAAACTTCGGTTCAGGTAAGTTCTTCGATTGGGCAGTCGAGCAAGGTTCGACTTTCACATTCTTTGGTTTCGAAGGTAAACCTGCAGCTTATATGGTAGTGTTCTGTATATGCGCAGTGGCTTATCTTATAGGTTGGGGTATAATGAAGACACTTGTTCCTAAATACAAGCCAATAGAACTTTAATCAATCAATAATAAATAGTGAGGGAGGGTGACTCTCTGTAATTAGACAGCCCTCCTTATTTTCAATTCGACACAGATTTATGAAGACATCGAAACCTACAATGAAAGCCATAGCCGAAGCAGCTGGAGTGTCGGTCGGTACTGTCGATAGGGTTATTCATAACCGTGGCGAAGTAGCTGCCGAAACAAAAAATGAGATACTGCGCCTAATGGGTGAGTTGAACTATAAATCGGCAGTAACGAAGCGAACGTCACAAGCCAAAAATGTGGCTGTCTTAATTCCAAAAGTAGAGTCTGAAAATACATTTTGGGCGTGTCACAAAGAGGGTATCGAGCAACAAGCTGCATTAAGTGGCGATGATTCGATAAGTGTTAATATTGTTTGTTTCGATATTTATAGCGAAGATGATTTCAATAGACAAGCACAAAATGTGCTCGATATGAAACCAGATGGTGTGATTATGGCACCACTATTTGTTACCGAATCAAAGGCTTTTACCGCCAAACTCGATGCACTCAATATACCATACATCTACATCGATACTATGATTGAAGATACTAATCCGATTAGTTTTATTGGTGAAGATGCATTTCAGAGCGGACGAGTAGCTGCCAGTATTATCGATTTTGGTGTTGCTCCTGATAGAAATATTTTGATGGTCAATATAGCCAAAAATGTGGGCAATACGCAGCATCTTAATGCTCGTAACCAAGGTTTTTTGAGCTATTTTATGGACCGAGGTAGAAATACAGGACTTAAAATAGCAGTTGAGATACAGCAAACAGAAGAGAATGCTGTGCACCAAAAACTTGATCAGATATTGACCAATAACAATATTGGCGCAATATGGGTGTCGGGTTCGCGAGCATATCTTGTGGCTCGTTATCTGGAACAGCGAGGCATTCGCAATATCATACTTGTAGGCTACGATGTTTACGATCGTAATATTGAGTACTTGAAACGTAACATTATCGATTTTCTTGTGGCTCAGCAACCTCGTGAGCAGGGTAGGAAAGCGCTCCGCACCATAACTGAGTGCTTGAATGGTAATAAGCGCCCATTGCTAACAGAATATCAGAAAGTTGAAATAGTTAATTCAGAGAGTTTGCGATTCTTTTTCAACAATTAAAGTAGAAAATTATTTATACAAACAACATACATAGAAAACTATGGCAATATTTGGAACAGTTGCAACACTTGAAGCACAAGGTTGCAACAAACGATATGGTAAAGTGTTTGAGTTTATCAAAACACACAACATTGCAGCTGAATTTTCAGGTATGAATCCTGGCGATAAAAAGACTATTGTTATCGATGAGAATAACAAAGCTATTTTTCAAGTATACAAGACCAAGGTACATACACTTGCCAAACTCGAAGGTCATCGTCAGTATGCCGATGTTCAATATATATTTGAAGGTCAGGAAATAATAGGGTGTACCGATTTGAATAATGTGGCTGAAGAAATTGATTACAACGAAGAAAAAGACATATTTTTCACTACAGCCAACAAGCAATTGAGCCATATAGTGCTTAGCAAAGGTGAAGCTGCAATACTTGAGCCCAGTGATCTTCATGCTCCTTGTATGATGATTGGTGAGTCGAAGATTGCTAAGAAAATTGTGTTCAAAGTAAAACTCTAATAACTGAAAATTCAATAACCTAAAACGTACAACTTTTATAACTTAAAACCAATTAGAATATGGTATCACTTAATAAACGAACAGCCCCAAAGAGTCAGGCTCCGGAGCGTATCATTCAGTTTGGCGAAGGTAACTTTTTACGTGCTTTTGTCGATTGGATAATCTACAATATGAATCAGCGAACCAACTTCAACTCAAGTGTTGTTGTTGTACAACCTATCGAACGAGGTATGGTCGATTGGCTCAATGGACAAGATTGCTTGTATCATGTCAATTTGCAAGGGCGTCATAATGGTAAGCCTGTTGACGAACTAACACGTATCGATGTGATTAGTCGTGCACTCAATCCGTACAGCCAAAATGCTGCATTTATGTCGCTTGCCGAGCAGCCTGAAATACGTTTTGTGATTTCAAATACAACAGAAGCAGGTATTACTTTCGATGCATCATGCAAATTTACCGATGCACCCGCTTCATCGTATCCTGGTAAACTCACCCAGTTGCTCTATCATCGTTTTAAGGCGTTTAATGGCGATCCTAAGAAGGGACTTATCATCATGCCTTGCGAACTTATATTCCTCAATGGTCATCATTTGAAAGATTGCATCTATAAATACATTGAGTTATGGAAAGATGATTTTGGCAAGGACTATGAGAAGTTTAAGCAGTGGTTTACCAAATACAATTATGTGTGTGCTACACTTGTCGATCGTATAGTACCAGGTTTTCCTCGCAAAGACATTGCAAAACTTCAGAAACGTGCAGGATATGACGATAATTTGATGGTTCAGGCCGAGATATTCCACCTTTGGGTTATCGAGAAACCTGAAAATATGAGTATTGCAGCTCTTCGTAAAGAGTTCCCTGCCGAAAAAGCCAATTTGCATGTACTCATTGCAGAGAGCGAAAAACCATATCATGAGCGTAAGGTAACACTGCTCAATGGTCCACACACTGTGCTTTCGCCAGTTGCATATCTAAGTGGCATCAATATAGTGCGCGATGCTTGTCATCACCCTGTTATTGGCAAGTACATTAAAAAGGTGCAGTTTGATGAACTTATGCAAACACTAAATTTGCCAATGGCAGAACTCGAACAGTTTGGTAAAGATGTGCTCGAACGTTTCGATAATCCATACGTCGACCACCAAGTAACGAGCATCATGCTCAACTCATTCCCTAAGTTCGAAACTCGCGACCTTCCTGGCCTCAAGACCTATCTCGAGCGCAAAGGCGAGCTTCCTAAGGGCTTGGTTCTCGGTCTTGCTGCTATCATCACCTACTACAAAGGTGGCAAACGCAAAGACGGCGTAGATATTGTTCCTAACGATGCTCAAGAGATTATGGATCTCCTCAAGAAACTTTGGGCAACTGGCGATACTCAGAAGGTTGCTGAAGGCGTTCTTGGTGCTACCGACGTAATCTGGAAAGAGAGCAAACAAGACTTGAACAAGATTCCTGGACTTACCGCTATGGTTAAGGGCTTCCTCGATTCTATTGCTTCTAATGGTATGGAAGCAACCGTTAAGTCTATTCTCTAATTGATATTAATAATGAGTTCACGAGCAGCCGCCGAAATGCGAGGTTCGTGGACTTTTTTATAATCCAAGTTTTACAAAAGTATGCTCTGTCGATACAGAGAAAAGGAAAGTGAAACTTGAATACAAATAACAAAAAAACAACGTTCAAGATGGCAGTAAAGTTCCTAAAGATAAACCCAGCCGACAATGTGGTTGTTGTCATCGAACCTCTCAAAAAAGGTGAGGTTATCAATGTCGATGGCGCTTCAATCACGCTTCTCGAAGATGTGCCTGCTGGTCATAAAGTGCTCATTTCTCCGCTCAAGAAGGGCGAGAATGTCATTAAGTATGGCTATCCTATCGGTCATGCACAAAGCGATGCACAGCCTGGCACGTGGATGAACGAGAATAATATAAAAACCAATCTTGCCGGATTGCTCGAATATACCTACACTCCTAACCTCGAAGACGTCTCTGCTCCCGACGAAAAACGTACGTTCAAAGGCTACGTGCGTAAAAATGGCGATGTGGGTACGCGCAACGAAATTTGGGTTATTCCTACCGTTGGTTGTGTGAATGGTGTTGTAAATCAGCTTGTTGAGAAACTTAAGGCTGAGACAAACGGCGGCGAAGGTGTAGATGCTATAGTTGGCTATCCGCATAACTATGGCTGCTCTCAGCTTGGCGACGACCACGAGAATACTAAGAAAGTTCTCCGCGACATGGTACTTCACCCCAATGCTGGCGCAGTGCTCGTTGTCGGTCTCGGTTGCGAAAACAATCAGCCCGACGTGTTCCGCGAGTTCATCGGCAAATTCGACGAAGACCGCGTGAAATTTATGGTTGCGCAGAAGGTCGAAGGCAACGAGGTTGAAGAGGGCATGAAGATTCTTCGCGATCTCTATGCTAAGGCTAAGCAAGACAAACGCCAAGATGTGCCCATTAGCAAACTCCGTATCGGCTTGAAGTGTGGCGGCTCAGATGGCTTCTCGGGCATCACGGCAAATCCGCTACTCGGCGTCTTCTCCGACTATTTGGTTTCGCAAGGCGGCACAACCGTCCTCACCGAAGTTCCAGAAATGTTCGGTGCTGAGACCATACTTATGAACCGTTGCGAGAATAAAGAGCGCTTCGAAGAGACCGTAAAACTCATCAACGACTTCAAGCAGTATTTCCTCAGCCACGGCGAACCAGTTGGCGAAAACCCTTCGCCGGGCAACAAGGCTGGCGGTATATCTACGCTCGAAGATAAGGCACTCGGTTGTACGCAGAAATGCGGCAAATCTATCGTTCGCGCTGTGCTCCGCTACGGCGACCGCATAGAGAAGGGCGGCCTCAACCTACTCGAAGCTCCGGGCCACGACCATGTGGCGTCTACGGCACTTGCTTCGGCTGGCTGTCAAGTGGTGCATTTTACTACGGGTCGCGGCACGCCATTCGGCACGTTTGTTCCTACAATGAAGGTCTCTACCAATAGCAACCTCTACAACAACAAACCCAATTGGATAGACTTCGATGCGGGCGT
>JBGUYH010000132.1:0-10903 GCA_045118595.1 Bacteroidales bacterium
CAGGTCTTACATTCGCTATTGTAAAAGTAGATGCACTCGGCAAAGTTGAACGTAAGATACCTACAATGCTCGACTACAAGACACACATTGATGCTGGTTCAATGTTCAACACACCTCCTGTTTCATCAGTATTCGCAGCACTGCAAACACTCAAATGGCTTAAAGCACAAGGTGGCGTACCTGAAATGGAACGCAGAAAAGTTGTAAAAGCAGACAAATTATATAGCGAAATAGAACGCAACAAACTATTTAAGCCAACAGTTACTGATGCAGCCGATCGTTCATACATGAATATTTGTTGGATTATGAACGATGAATACAAAGAACTTGAAAAAGAATTCCTTGAATTCGCAACCCAACAAGGTATGATAGGTATCAAGGGACATCGTTCGGTTGGAGGTTTCCGTGCATCAACATACAACGCACTGCCAGTTGAAAGTGTTGACGCACTCATAGCTACAATGAAAGAATTTGAGGCAAAACATTAATTAGTAACCATACACAAAAACCGGAAGCCAAATAAAAAACTTCCGGTTTTTACACATAAAACACTATTACGAAAATCATGAAGAAAGTTCTCGTTGCAACAGAAAAACCATTTGCAAAAGTGGCTGTTGATCAAATCAAAGAAATAGTAGAAAAAGGCGGATGCGAATTTGCACTGCTCGAAAAATATACCGATAATGCACAACTGCTTGATGCAGTAAAAGATGCAAATGCAATAATAGTTCGTTCTGATAAAGTAACAAAAGAAGTTGTTGAGGCTGCAAAAAATCTTGAAATTGTAGTTCGTGCAGGAGCAGGTTTCGATAATCTCGATCTTGATGCATGCACAGCACACAACGTTTGTGCAGAAAACACTCCTGGTCAAAACGCAAACGCAGTAGCCGAACTTGTATTTGGAATGACAGTTATGATGGCACGCAATTGTTTCAACGGCACATCGGGCACAGAACTAATGGGAAAGAAATTGGGCATACATGCATTTGGCAACGTAGGACGCAATGTAGCACGCATCGCCAAAGGTTTTGGTATGGAAGTTTATGCATTTGACCAATTTGTTGATGCAGCAAAAATAGAAGCAGAAGGTGTACACGCAGTAAAATCAGTTGACGAATTATACAAAACTTGTCAATACGTTTCACTACATATTCCTGCAACAGCTGAAACAAAAGGCTCTATCAATGCTAAATTGCTCAGTTTGATGCCTAAAAATGCAGTACTCATCAATACCGCTCGCAAAGAAGTTATTGATGAAACTGGCATTGTAGCATTTATGAAAGAGCACCCAGATTTCAAATACATTGCCGATGTCGCTCCTGACAACAAAGATGCATTTGCCGAATTTGAAGGTCGATACTTCTTCACACCAAAGAAAATGGGTGCACAAACACAAGAAGCAAATATCAATGCTGGTGTAGCTGCTGCACATCAAATAGTTAACTTTTTCAAAACAGGCGATCAAAAGTTCCGTTTGAATAAGTAAAAACACACTTTACAACATATATTGCAGCCGAAGAAAGCATCCTTCGGCTGTTTCTTTTTCAAAAAAGCGCAATCTAAAGGCATCCTAAATACACAACCATATGTCAATAATAACTGAAGCAATAAAACAATACAAAAGCAACTTACCAGAAGAAGTTGAACTTATAGCCGTATCAAAGACATTTCCTATCGATGACATAAAAGATGCCTATACTTGCGGACAACGTCATTTTGGCGAAAACAAAGTGCAAGAACTAACAGAAAAAGCAACTACACTACCTACCGACATCAAATGGCACATGATAGGTCACTTACAAACAAACAAAGTAAAATACATAGCGCCATTCATACACCTAATCCATAGCGTTGATAGCTTAAAACTATTAGAAACGATTAATAAAGAAGCCATAAAAAACAATCGAACAATCGATGTACTAATGCAAATACATGTAGCACAAGAAGAGACTAAATTCGGATTACTTCCAGATGAACTATATCAACTTCTGAGCAATGACAATTGGCATAACTTACACAATATTAGAATATGTGGTCTTATGAGCGTAGCATCATTCACCGATGACATAGAACAAATAAAACATGAATTTATGACTGTAAAACAAGTATTTAGTAAATGTAAAGAAGAGTACTTTGTCAATGCCGACTATTTTAAAGAAATAAGTATGGGAATGACCAACGATTATACAATAGCCATAGATTGTGGTGCAACACTAATCAGAATAGGAAACGGCATTTTTGGCAAACGATACTATCAAAAATAATCTATCACAAAAAAATTATAACATTTTTGCAGAAAAAGCGAAAAAAGCATATATTAGCACATAATAAAACCGAAATTCAAAAGAAACAACGCAGTAATATGAAAAAATATATTTCTATAGCAAGTCTTGTCATTTGCGCTACAATAATTACATCATGTAATAGAAGCAAGACAACAAGCAACCTTGAAGAAAACTACAACATCTCAACAGTCGATGAAGCTAATGCTAAAGATGCTCTCAACAAGTCGAAAACTATACTCTACACACTCCCTGCACCTGTTGAAGTAGCATCACTCATCAAAGAATCTGGAGCTAAGTACGACGAAGATTTGTTACACGACATAAATAAAGCTAATAGTTACGACACTAATCTCAAAATGGCTCTTAATCTAGGTATTTACACCACAGATATGAGCTTCACAAACATATTTGAACAATCGCAAAAAACTGTTGACTACATAACATCACTCAAACGCCTTACCGAACGGCTCGGTATTGTACAACTAATTGATGAAGAAACAATTAACAAAGTTGAATCACAAAGTTCATCAAAAGATGAACTACTCAATATTGTATCTGAAGTATATATGAACGCCAACCAATACCTTATGGAAAATAACCGAAAAAACATATCGGCAGAAGTTATGGTAGGAGGTTGGACTGAAGGACTCTACATAGCACTCAACATCATCAATAACTCAGAGAAGAGCAACAAACAACTCACCGAACGCATCATTGCACAAAAGCTTGCACTTGCCACAGTACTAAACATACTCGAAACAAATAACCCTAATGGCTACGATGACGACCTCACATACTTAACACAGAAAATGCAAGAAATAAAAATAATCTTTGACGAAGTTAAAGCCGAGCCACAAGGACAAATAGTAGCAACAACAGACGCTAATGCTCATCTTACAAAAATAACAGCAAACATAAAGAGTGAAATATCACCAGAAATAATGAAGCTATTGCTCGACAAAGTAAATACTGTTCGTAAAGAATTTACAGAATAGAAATACATTTTTTATAAAAAAATAGCAATAAAGGTGATGATGCAATACATAGGTATCTTCACCTTTCTTTTTTAAGCACTTACACCTAAACACAATCAAAGCATCCAAACATTTCCAATTTCTTAACAATCTTTTTTTTTCATATATAGATGTCGTGATATAAAAAGTTTCTATATTTGGCACCGAAATAAGATGACGACAAAGACACTGAACGAATAAGAAAGAACATGGCACAGAAAAGCACAAAACCGCGTGTTATAAAGAATTTTGAAAAGCTCGATGACAAGATGAGAGAACTATTGGCAGAGAGATTCCCTGCTGGTTTTCAAAATGAGATAGAAACGTTAGACATCGGCGGAGGTCGATTTATGTCAGCCTTACGACTTGAAACTGACGAATTCATATACCTAATCAAATTCCCTGTCAAAGAAGATGTTGACTTAGAAAGCGATGGATTAGGTGGTGATGATGAAATGGATTTGACAGGTGGCATTGACTCTGATGACGACGAAGAGGATGATGAAGTTGAAAAACCAATGGACAACCTTGAGGACCTTGAAGTCGCAGATGAAAGCGGAGTTGAATAGAAAGAAAACTGTCGAAATCATCGAAAACTTGAGATAAAAGAAAAAACAGCGTTGCATCGAACATAACAATGCAACGCTGTAATTGTCTTACACAACACACAAAAATATTGCTGATATGAGAATTGTTTTTATGGGAACACCCGAATTTGCTGTTGAGAGTCTGAAGGCCATACAACATGCAGGATACGAAATAGTTGGAGTAGTTACCATGCCTGACAAACCAGCTGGTCGAGGACAAAAAATAAGCAAATCGGCAGTCAAAATATATGCCGAAGAACAAGGGTTTCATATTATGCAACCCGAACGATTAAAAGACGAAACGTTCGTACAAGAACTAAAAGATCTAAAAGCTGACATTCAGATTGTTGTAGCCTTCAGAATGTTACCAGAAATAGTATGGAATATGCCACCACTCGGCACCTATAATTTGCATGCTGCACTACTACCACAATATCGAGGAGCTGCACCTATTAATTGGGCTGTAATGAATGGCGACAAACAGACTGGTGTAACAACATTCAAACTCAAACACGAAATTGATACTGGCGACATCTTTCTGCAACGCACTATCGACATATTGCCAACTGACAATGCTGGCAGTGTTCACGATAAACTCATGGTTATTGGAGCCCAAGCTATAGTCGATACACTACAACAAATAGAAGCTGGCAATACACATCTAATTGCCCAATCAACTCTATGCAATGAAACAGAACTTCGTCCTGCCCCTAAAATATTCAAAGAAGATATGAGACTTGATTGGAGTAAAACATCGATGGAGCTACACAACAAAGTACGAGGTCTTTCACCATATCCAACAGCATGGACTGAATTAACCGATAGTAAAGGAGCTACAATAAGCGTAAAAGTATATAGTACACATATTTCTGACAAGAAATTGCCAATAGGTGAAATAGAAAGCGATGGGAAAAATTATTTAGCAATAGGTACAAGCGATGGAGCATTGGAAATAGATGAGATACAGGCTGCTGGTAAAAAGCGAATGGACATAAAAGCCTTTTTGCAAGGATTCCACTTGGCATAATAGGCTATTATTAGTTGCTGTTAACATATAATTTTATAAATTTGAAAGCATAAACGATAATCATATGCGCAAGACAATAATCCCACTTATCTTATCTGCCATGGGTTGCGCAACTGCGATAGCTCAAGGATATAGCTACTATGAAAATTCACAGTTCGACCCATATCAGCGAAAAACATATGTTATCGGCAACAAAACACTACACTCATCACTACGACAATACAAACTCGATGAATTGCGACAACTATACAATCTCGATTCACTCATATATGCAGGAATTCATCGACCTGAAGTATATACCAATCCACATGAAGCTTACGACGGAAAGCCTGTAAGTAAAAATATATTCAAGAACCTCATACACGATGATTTTTTAGCGTGGAAATATGATGGAATATATGTTGCAGTAAATCCATTTTTCGATTTTCAAATTGGAAAAGAAAAAGGAGGCGACCACATCACATACGTCAATTCACGAGGCTTTTACCTAAATGGCAACTTAGGTAAAAACTTTTGGTTTTATATGGATTTCACCGAAAATCAAGCACGCTACCCTGAATATTACGAAACTACAACTCAGCATTTTGGCACAGTACCAGGACAAGCCAATTACAAAAAAGAAGCAGGTAACGATTACTACGACTTTCAGACAGCAACAGGATACATTGGATTTAACATAGGCAAATATTGCGATTTTCAGATAGGTAAAGGTAAAACATTCATTGGCGATGGTTATCGATCACTATTACTATCAGACAATGCCCCAGCCTACCCTATGTTCAAATTCAACGTTACATTTTGGAACTTCAAGTACATGATGATGGTAATGCAACTTCAAACACATGATGCACAAGGAGTTAGCAACAATGGATATAGAGAAAAATATAGTTTTACACACTATTTCGATTGGAATTTATGGGGGCGATGGTCTGTCGGACTATTTGAAAACGTAACAATGGCTACATGGCGCCTAACTGGTGAAAGTCGGAGCATCGACCTTGAATATCTTAACCCATTCATCATATTCCGACCTGGAGAGTACAATGCAGGTTCGCCTGATAAGATGATTGTTGGATTCAATAGCAAATTACTGCTAACTAAATGGCTAATAGCACACGGACAAATAATGTTTAATGAATTCAGACTTAAAGAGTTAACATCTGGCAACGGATATTGGTCAAATAAATATGGTTTCTTAGTAGGTCTGAAAACAATTGACATATTCGGTGCGAAAGGACTCGACATACAAACCGAATATTCACAAGTACGTCCATTCTCTTATTCACAGTACGACGGATTGGGCAGTTACACACATCATAATCAATGTCTCGCACACCCATTAGCAGCCAATTTTAGAGAATTCGTAGCAATAGCTAATTATCGATACAAACGACTTATGCTACGCGGACAATTCAATTTTGCACAATATGGTGATGATATTCCAGGTGATACACTATCATATGGACATAATCCAAACATACCAAGCAAACTCCGAAATTCACAATATGGTGTTGAATTATTGCAAGGAAATAAAACAACAATAAAATATGCCGATATGGCAGCAACACTACTAATAAATCCACGCACAATGATGAACTTCACCATTGGCATGCGTTATCGTGATGCAAAAAGCGACTATGATAATAACACATCAACACACGTATATTTTGCACTACGTTGGAGTTTAAAAAACACATACTTTGATTATTAAAACCAACAATATAGATCAATGGAAATCAACTCGATTAATGACATTTTGAAACATGAAGCAGAGGCAGTTCTAAACATTCCTATAACCAATGCTTACGACAAAGCCATCGCACTCATACACCACCACGTACACGAATTGGGCGGAAAAATAATAATGAGCGGAATGGGAAAGGCAGGTCAGATAGCCATCAACATGTCAACAACTTTCAGTTCTACAGGTTCACCTGCTGTCTTTCTACATCCAGCCGAAGCACAACATGGCGATTTGGGAATTATGCAACCTAATGACATAATGATACTTATCAGTAATTCTGGCAAAACTCGTGAAATAATTGAACTCATCGAACTTGCTCGAAATCTATATAGTAACATTCCTATCATTGTTATAACAGGCAATCCAGATAGTCAGTTAGCAACCGAAGCCGATATTGTACTATCAACAGGTAACCCCAAAGAGGTTTGCATATTGGGACTTACACCAACAACATCAACAACAGTTATGACTGTAATTGGCGACATTCTTGTCGTTACATTGATGAAGAAAATTGGTTTTACATCAGAACAATATGCCAAACGACATCATGGCGGATACTTAGGACACGTATCGCGCAAACAAGCTGGAGCATAAATTAACACAAACTACAAATAGAAGACGGAGTTTATGTTGGAAACAGAATGGACATCACTTCAAAATGGAGCCGACATTAGAGGTATTGCAACAGAAGGCATTATTGGAGAAAGCGTAACACTTACAAGTAACAAAGTAAGCGCCCTCGGACGTGGATTTGTACAGTGGCTATGGCAACGACTCGGTAAACATCCACTACGTATAGCCATCGGTACAGATTGTCGAATAACAGGACCACATTTTATGAGCGACCTGGAAAAAGCAATAACTCACATGGGCTGTGATGTGTTACATTGTGGTCTGACATCAACTCCGTCGATGCTATTAGCGACAAAACTACCAGAAGTACAAGCCGATGGTTCTATTATGCTCACTGTAACAGGTAGTCATATGTCGTTCAATGGCAATGGAATGAAATTCTTTACTGCAGGTCAAGACATCGACCAAAAGCAACTAACAGAAATTATAACATTTGCCTCTGAACCATATCGAGGACAAGAAAGTATTGGACAATCACACATAACCAATCTGCAAGCAATATATTCAGCAGGATTGCGCCGTATGATAAGCGAAGCATTGGAATCGCCAAACGGAACACCATTAGCCGGTTTAAAGATAATTGTTGACGCAGGCAATGGAACGGGAGCTTCATACGCAAACAGAGTATTACGACCATTAGGAGCCGACATATCAGATAGTCAGTTTATGAATCCAGATGGTCGATTTCCTAATCACATACCTAATCCAGAAAACTACGAGGCTATGCGTTCGATAGCTGCTGCTGTGCGTTACAATAATGCCGATTTGGGTATCTTGTTTGATTCTGACGTAGACAGAGTCGCTTTTGTAGATTCTGAAGGACGATGCATAAACAGAAATGAACTTGTTGCTATAGCTTCTGCCATAGTGCTTGAAGAACACCCTAATACAGCCATTGTAACCGACTCAACCACATCGACAGGACTTAGCAAATTTATTACAGACATACTTGGCGGACAACATTATAGGTATCAACGAGGTTATCGTAATGTAATCAACGAAGCAAAACGTCTAAATGCTGCAGGTACACAATGTTGGCTTGCCATTGAAACATCAGGACATGCCGCATTTAAAGAAAACTCATTCAACGACGATGGTGCCTATTTCGCAACAAAAGTGGTTATCAGACTTGCACAACTAAAGCGTCAAAATAAGCCCTTATTTACACTTATAGAAAAACTACCAATTCCACAAGAGAGTGCCGAATATCGATTGGCAATTCTTGACAACGATTTTAATCGCGTTGCAACCGAAACACTTGTAGCTATGCGACAATATGTCTCACATATTTCTGGTTGGGAAGAAGTAACACAAAACTACGATGGATTACGAGTTATCTGTTCTAATGAATATGAACAAGGGTGGTTTATGATTCGGCAATCACTACACGATGCTGTTATGCCAATTAATATAGAAAGCGATACTAAAGGCGGAATAGAAGCTATTTTGAAGAAATTGCGACTATTCTTCCGTAACATTCATGGCATTGACTCTACACAATTATATCATATATAGTTAAAATATAGCCATCATTGTTTTATAACAATTAAGCGTATATCGTAATTATTCACAAAAAAAGCAGATTGTTTATAGAGAGAAATCATATCTACAACAATCTGCTAAATATTATTCTATTTGGGCCATTTTATAGTATCAGAATCGAACCAAAACGGACCTATCTGAATAGTTTGAAGTACATCATTATCGAACCACAATGTAACATTCATATCATCATAAGTATAAGCCACTGTTTTTTCATCAGGATCAACTTCGCCATCAAGATCTTCTAAATTTGGTTCTTCGTAACCAGCCTTCTCAAGTGCCTTTAATGCGTCTTGTGTCGACATACCAACCTTAACACACCCCTCGAGTATAAACAAATCGCTCTCAAACGAGATTTCTGTAAGTCGATAGTTTTCGTCTTTATCAAAAGAGACAGAAAAACCATCGGTATCGTAATAGAGAACAGTTACTTTATCATCAGGCGAATCACCATAATTTGCATCTTCTTCAATCTCATCAGGCTGTCCCATCAGTTCGATGAGCTGCTCTTTCTTTATTCCGAATTTAACCTTGCTAAAACCAACACCTGGAATTATCTTATAATCATTGTCGGTTAGCTTGTCATAATTATTATTTGCCATTTTCTCCGAAATTTAATATTCTGCTTCAAGATCATATTCCGATGCTCCTACTATTTTTACATTGTAAAAACTCCCTATTTGCATCGTTTTATCTGTATGGATAACAACTTCAGGATCTACTTCAGGAGAGTCAAATTCTGACCTTCCAATGTAGTTACCATCTTCATTACGATCAACAATAACCTTCAGAACAGTACCTACTTTGGTTTCATTGAGTTCTTGACTTATCGAACTTTGTAATTCCATTATAGCTTCGGCTCGTTGTTGTTTTACATCATCGGGCACATCATCTGAGTAGTTTTTATAGCTATAAGTATCTTCTTCATGTGAGTATGGGAATACCCCCAAACGCTCAAAGCGAGCTTCTCTGACGAATTGCAATAGTTCTTCAAAATCAGCTTCTGTTTCGCCAGGATGTCCTGCAATAAATGTGGTGCGAATATGTATGTTAGGAACTTGCTGTCTTATTTCGCGAAGCAAATCGAGTGTTTGCTGCTTCGTTATCTTACGACGCATAATGCTTAACATATGGTCAGATATGTGCTGCAATGCCAAATCGATATACTTACAAACATTGCTATGACGAGCCATAACAGGAAGCAATTCTTTTGGGAAACCAGCTGGATATGCATAGTGCAGACGAATCCACTCCACACCATCTATCTGTGCTAATTGATCAACAAGTTGAGCTAACTTATTCTCTTTATATAAGTCAGTACCATACGATGACAAATCTTGTGCTATAACTTGAAATTCACGAACTCCTAACGATACTAAATGCTTTACTTCGGCAATAATATCTTCCATTGGGCGAGAAGTGTGTTTACCCGTTATGAGCGGAATAGCACAATATGAACACATACGATTACAACCCTCACTAATTTTCAAATAGGCGTAATGCGATGGTGTTGTCACTGTACGCTCACTCATAATATCGCGTCTATATGTAGCACCTATTTCTGATACGATTCCATTCCAATCGAACTTACCATAATATTTGTCTACTTCAGGAATCGAAGCTTCAAGATCTGCTTTATATCGTTGTGAAAGGCACCCCATAACGTATAAGCGCTTTATTTTGCCCTTTTTACGTAATTTTGCGAACTGCAATATTGTATCAATCGATTCCTCTTTGGCATCACCAATAAAACCACATGTATTTATCACAACGACCTCACCTTTGGGCTTTTCTGGATCATGTTCTACACGTATGTTATTGGCTTTGAGTTGTGCCATTAAGCGTTCACTATCGACCAAGTTTTTTGAACAACCAAGCGAAACTATATCGACAGTTTTAAACATTGCTTTATCTTGCATACTTATTATTTGCCTCCAAATAAAGAATCGACAAATGCTTTTTTATCAAAAACTTGTAAATCATTGATTCCCTCACCAACTCCAATATATTTGACAGGAATTGAGAATTGGTCTGATATGCCTATTACAACACCGCCTTTGGCTGTGCCGTCA
>JBGUYH010000133.1:0-5250 GCA_045118595.1 Bacteroidales bacterium
AACGATGGTTACGCAGACAAGATATTTACCGTGCGTCCGCGCTTAAAGGATGAGAAGAAAGCAGAGGAGATGACTCCAATGCTGGTTTTTAACGGCGACGACATGGCTCCGTCGATAGTAGAACGTGAGATGGCTCCATCGGTTGTAGAACCAGAGCCAGAACCAGAACCCGAACCAGTGGTTGAACAAGTAGCTGCTCCTTATCAGTTCGCAACAACTGTTATCAGCACGTTCAACGGGACAAAGATCGAAGGTGCAGCAGTCACAATATCTGACGCTGCAACAGGTGCTATTATAGCAAAAGGAACAACTGATGCAAACGGAAAGATTGTAGTAACTATTCCAGGCAAAGATGTGTCGGAAGACAAAGACTATAGCGTCAATGTATCGAAAGAGGGCTACAATGAAAAGAATTTGGTGGCAACAATAAGTGAGTTGGAGACACTTAGCAAGGATGGCATCCAGCTAACACCAATATTCAATGATGCTGTACTCGATGATATTTCAGGAATGGAGATACCATACGAAAACGACCTTGATGCTAAAGCAAAAGAGACACTTGATAAGTTGGCTGCATACTTATTGCAGAATCCAAATATAGTTGTTAAGTTGAATGGTCATACCGAAGCCAAAGGCAATAGAAGAGGTAACCTTGATGTATCGCTTAATATGGCTGAAAAAGCTAAAGCCTATGTAGTATCGAAGGGTGTAAATGAAGACCAATTGATACCACGAGGTTATGGTGAGCGCTATCTGAAGAATCGTTGCCACCGCGGTATCTATTGCGACAAATCACAACACATGATAAACCGAAGGGTTGAAGTTGTAGTTTGGAAGGTGAGAAGATAAAGTATGGAGTTGTTGAATTGAACTAACCATTATTCGAATGAAAAAAATATTGGTAATAGCAGTTTTGGCAATGTCGTGTGTTAGTTTGTGGGCACAAGATGGATTGTCAGGCTTACGAACTCAGAAGCAGATAATAACTGTAGAATCGCCTTCGAGCACATATACTATTCAAGTATTAGCTCTGAAGTTACCACCATCTGATGCTAATTTCTTCAAGAATTTGGACAAGGTCTATGAATATCCATGTAACGATGGTTATGTGCGTTATTGTGTAGGCAAGTATAGTTCAATAGATGAAGCAAAGGCAAGTTTGAACACGGTGCGTGAGAGTGGCTACAATGAGGCTTTTGTTACTCATACAAAGCGTTTCGCTGTTAAAGAGTCGGACTACTATGTAGCATCGACAAAGAAGGGCGAAAAGATAGAAATAGATCCGAACAAAGAGTATGTAGTACAACTTGCTGCATTCCGTTACCCAGTATACTTGACATTCTTTGAACAAGTAGATGAAGTAATAGAGTACAGACTCAAGGATAAAATATTCCGTTACACTACACCTCCAGTTCGAGGTAGCCAAGTAGAGAGTCTGCAGCAAAAAATGAAGAACTTAGGTTACGAAAATGCGTTCATAGTTGAGTATAGCAAATATGAACCATTCCGTATAGAGTAAGAGATAATCCAGTAGGTTGGTCTATCGCTACACCGGTGTAAAAGTCGGGATAGAGGAAAGTCCGGGCAATAAAGAGCACCATGCTTCCTAACGGGAAGTGGTCAGTAATGGTCAGTAGTCGTAACAGAGAATAACCGCCACGCAAGTGGTAAGGGTGAAAAGGCGAGGTAAGAGCTCACCGAAACAGTGGTGACATTGTTGTCGTACGGCCCATGGATTGAAAGACCATGTATACTTTTGGCAACGCAAGTTACTACAGTTGCTCGCTGTAGCGGTCAGTATTGACCGACAAAAGGGGGTAGGTCGATTGAGATTGTGGGTGACTACAATCCGAGATAAATGATAGACGCTGATAGGTCAACTATCGGTACGGAACTCGGCTTATAGACTTGCTGGATTTTGCATAAATGGTGGAGTGTGTCAGTCATGACGCACTCCACCATCGTTTTATGATAGTCCACCATAATAATACTTTTTTGTCATATTTATTCAGCTGATATATGTTAGTTTTGCTCTATAATCAATTACAAACTACGATGAGAAAAGTATTAGTTATATCGTCTATTGCGATGTTGGCAACTGCAGTCTATGCACAGCAGCCAGACACAACTTTTGTAAACACAGGTAATCCACTTGTTAGATACAAGTATTTGGCCGACCCCGCAGCATTTGTCGATGGTCGAACTCTGTACATATATGCAGGTCATGATGAATGTCCTGCTCCACACAACTATTATAGTATGAATGAATGGTGTGTGTTGGCAACTGAAGATATGCAAAATTGGCGCGAATACCCAGTGCCACTCAAAGCATCAGATTTTGCATGGGCTAAAGGCGACGCATGGGCAAGTCAGGTAATAAAACGCAATGGTAAGTATTATTGGTACGTAACAGTTGAACATGCTACAATACCAGGTAAATCGATAGGTGTAGCAGTTAGTGATTCGCCAATCGGACCATTCAAAGATGCCCGTGGTAGTGCACTTGTTACCAACGATATGACTACGAAATACACATCTATTTCATGGGATGACATAGATCCTACTGTGTTTGTTGATGATGATGGACAAGCTTATCTGATTTGGGGTAATACACAGTGCTATTATGCTAAATTGAAGGAGAATATGATAGAGCTCGATGGTCCTATCGTGCCTATTAATTTGCCACGTTATACCGAGGCACCATGGATTCATAAACATAATGGATGGTATTATCTTTCGTTTGCATCAGAATTCCCAGAAAAAATATGCTATGCGATGTCGAAAAGCATTAATGGTCCATGGGAATATAAAGGCGTGTTGAACGAGTTGGCAGGTAATAGCAATACCAATCATCAGGCTATTATTGAATTCAACGGCGAGTGGTATTTTATCTATCACAATGGAGGTGCTGATGTAAATGGTGGTAGTTTCCGCCGAGCTGTGTGCGTTGACCGACTCTATTATAACCCCGATGGTACAATGAAGCGTGTGGTTATGACGACAGAAGGCGTGAGCAAAAAGTAGTAAATTCCGTTTTTTTGTATAATTAGGTAGGACAATGTTGATGGATAAGTTCTGAACTTAATCCATCTGCATTGTTCTTTTTTTGTGTTATGGTTTCTTTGTATCTTTGCGGTTCAACATAAAAAATAAAAAGAGTTATTATGAGAGTTTGTGTGGCCGAGAAACCATCGGTAGCTGGTGAAATAGCCAATGTATTGGGTGCCAGAGAGCGCAAAGGCGGTTACTATGAGGGTAACGGTTGGTGCGTTACGTGGGTTTTCGGACACTTGTGTGAGCTGAAAGAGCCTCACGATTATCGTCCTGAGTGGAAATCGTGGCGGTTTGACTATATGCCCATTATACCACAGCGTTTTGGTATAAAACTGCGCAACGATGATGGCGTTCGACGTCAATTTGAAGTGATAAAAAAGCTAATAGCGCAAGCCGAAGAGGTTGTAAACTGTGGCGATGCTGGCCAAGAGGGAGAACTAATTCAGCGTTGGGTTTATCAGATGGCTGGCATAAAATGCCCCATAAAACGATTGTGGATTTCATCGCTAACCGAAGAGTCGATACGTGAAGGATTTGATAAGTTGCGCGATGGGCATGATTTTGATTTGCTCTATGCAGCTGGTGCAGCTCGTGCTATGGCCGATTGGCTGCTCGGTATGAATGCCACGCGAGCTTATACACTTCAATATGCAATAAATAGGCAAGTGCTATCAATAGGACGAGTACAAACTCCAACATTGGCTCTTATTGTAGCACGACACTTGGAAATAACCAATTTTAAGCCAGAAACATATTGGGAACTTAAAACAACATATCGCAACGTAGTGTTCGCATCGGCCGAGGGACGATATACAAGCAAAGAAAAGGCAGAAGCAGCTTTGCAGAAGATAACAAATCGTAATTTTACGGTTACCGATGTACAAACAAAAGAGGGAAGCGAAGCACCACCACGTTTGTTCGACCTTACATCGTTACAAGTAGAATGCAACAAGAAATTTGCATTTTCGGCCGACGAAACATTGCAGCTGATACAGTCGCTTTACGAAAAGAAATTAGCTACATATCCGCGTGTTGATACAACATATCTGTCTGATGATATTTATCCCAAAATACCGCAGATAATGCAAGGATTAGTGCCATATGCCAATTTGGTCAATCCACTTTTATCGCAGAAGATAAAGAAAAGCAAAAAGGTGTTCGACAATAGTAAGGTTACCGATCACCATGCTATCATACCAACGGGAGTACCACCTACGTCAACCTTGCCACGCAACGAGAAGCTGGTATACGATATGATTGCTAGGCGTTTTATAGCCAACTTTTATCCCGATAGTAAAGTGTCGACAACAACAGTACAAGGTAGTGTTGACGACGTACTATTTAAATGTTCAGGTAAGCAGATATTAAGTCAAGGTTGGCGCTCTGTATATGGTACATCGGCACAAACTGACGGACAAGATGCAGAGCAAGTGATGCCTGATTTTAAAGTGGGTGAGAGTGGTGCTCACGAACCAGCAGTACAAGAAAAGCAAACAACACCGCCCAAACCATACACCGAGGCAACACTTTTGAGAGCTATGGAAACGGCTGGTAAGCAAGTAGATGATGATGAGTTGCGCGATTTGATGAAAGACAATGGTATCGGTCGTCCATCAACACGTGCTGCTATAATCGAAACATTGTTTAAACGCAAATATATTGAGAAACAGAAGAAGAATTTGTTGCCAACTGAAATAGGTATCAGATTGATACAAACAATAAAGATAGAGCTACTGAAGAGCGTTGAAATGACTGGTTTGTGGGAGAAAAAACTGAGGCAGATAGAGAAAGGCGAGTATCAGACACAAGACTTTTTGAATGAGATGAAGCAACTTGTGGCGCAAGTGGTTGATGTGGTGCATGCCGATAGTACAAACACACGTATTGGGGCTATTGAAGATGAGACATCTTCGTCTAAAAAAGTATCTAAAAGTGACGATTCAGTGCCTAAAAAGGAACGCAAGCCCAGAGCTAAAGCAGAGCCTATAAATTTGGCCGACATTAAATGTCCGTTATGTGGAAAACCATTACTTGAAGGACGCACAGCATGGGGATGTTCTGGATATAAAGATGGTTGTTCACTGCGAATACCATTTGAATTTATGCACAAAAAGCTTACCTTGACTCATTTGTCGGTGTTGTGCAAAAAACGTCAAACAGGAGTAATTAACGGATTTGTTGACGAAGTTGGAGTAA
>JBGUYH010000134.1:0-3700 GCA_045118595.1 Bacteroidales bacterium
GCAAATCAGGCGTTTACGTGGTTGAAGCTGTGGTTGGTGAACAGACTAAACGCAGCAAAGTGAGAGTGATGTAAAGAGAAGGAAAATCAAAATATTTTATATCAAATAAAAAAGCAAGCCCATTGACAATGTTGTCATGGGCTTGCTTTTTAAGTGCCTTCTTTAGCGTAAAGTTTCAATCAAGATGTATTGTGTTGATTGCTGCATTTAAAATTTCGGCATGGTCAAAAGCAAGTGGTGGTAAGTTGTTAAGTGCAAACCATTTGGCTTCAGCAGCATCGTCAGATCCATGTGGCTCTTCCATATGTGTTAGTGTCGTGACAAAAGCTATTGTTATAGTTCGGCCACGAGGATCTCTATCGACTGAAGAAAACGCACCAATTTGCTTCACGTTGTTCACTATAATTTGTGTTTCTTCGGCAAGTTCACGAATAGCACACTGATCGGCAGTTTCTGTCATTTCTAGGAATCCGCCAGGAAATGCCCAATGATCTTTATATGGCTCGTTTTTTCGACGGATTAGGAGTACATATTTTTGTCCTAATTGGTCGGTTGAAAATACAACACAATCAGTAGTGACTGCTGGGCGTGGATATTGATATGTATATGCCATTTTTTTTCTATTTTTTCATTTCTAGTTCACGTAAATTTTCCATCTTTTTCATTTCAAGATATTCGGTTATGCCACAAAGATTTTCTTTAACTCTCTGATGGCCAAATTCAAACACTTTACCAACAAGTCCGTTGAGGAAATCTCGATCGTGGCTAACAACTATCAGTGTACCATCGAAGTCGATAAGAGCTTGTTTTAATACATCTTTTGTTCGCAAGTCAAGGTGATTGGTTGGCTCATCGAGTATGAGTAGGTTAACAGGTTCGAGTAGCAAACGTAGTAGTGCTAGTCGAGTGCGCTCGCCACCAGAAAGTACTTTGACTTTCTTTTCCAAAGCATCACCAGAAAACATGAATGCACCTAGCATGTTGCGAATTTTGAGTCTGATGTCGCCTTTTGCTACGGTATCAATTGTTTGGAAAACAGTAAGTTCGCCATCGAGTAATGAAGCTTGATTCTGAGCAAAATATCCAATTTGGACATTGTGTCCAATGTTCATAGTTCCACCATGTTCGATTTCGCCCATAATGCATTTTACCATGGTTGATTTACCCTCGCCATTTCGGCCGACGAAAGCCACTTTATTGCCACGTTCGATGGAAAAAGATGCATCATTGAAAACGACGTGTTCACCATATTTCTTTGATATATTATCTGCAACGATTGGCCATTGTCCGCTGCGAGGGGAAGGTGGAAACTTTAGATGAATGCTTGATGTATCTTCTTCATCAACTTCGATTATTTCCAATTTTTCGAGCATTCTAACACGGCTTTGTACTTGATTTGTTTTGCTATATGTGCCTTTGAATCGCTCAATAAACTCTTGTGTTTCGGCTATCTCTTTTTGTTGTTGTTCATATTGCTTCATCTGTTGTTCGCGGCGTTCTTTGCGCAGTTCGAGATAGTGGCTATATGATGCTTTATAGTCGTATATGCGCCCCATGGATATTTCGATGGTACGTGTTGTTATAGCATCGACGAAAGCTCTGTCGTGACTAATTACAACAACAGCTTTGCCTGAAGTTCGGATAAAGTTTTCGAGCCAAATAATACTCTCTATATCGAGGTGGTTGGTTGGTTCATCGAGTAATAATACATCAGGATTTTTAAGTAGCAGTTTTGCTAATTCGATGCGCATTCGCCAACCACCACTAAAATCACTTGTTGGGCGATTAAAATCGGTGCGTTCAAAACCAAGTCCGAGTAGCATTTTTTCCACGTCTTCGTCGAAATGAGTGAGGTCGATAGCATAGAATTTTTCTGACAAGGCTGTCACTTTTTCAATGAGTTTCATATACTCTTCGCTCTCGTAGTCGGTGCGAGTTTCGAGTTGTTTGTTGATGTTATCTATCTCAGTCTCAGTCTCTCTGAGGTGTGCAAATGCGAGCGATGCTTCTTCGAAAACAGTTCGTCCGTCGGTAGTAAGCATATGCTGTGGCAAGTAAGCTACAATAGTATCTTTGGGGGTGCTAACGTTGCCACTTGTGGGTTGTTGTTGTCCAGAAAGAATTTTGAGCAGTGTGCTTTTCCCTGCACCATTTTTGCCCATTAGGGCTATGCGATCTTTTTCATTGATTTGAAATGAGATGCCTTTGAAGAGTGTACGTGCGTCGAATTCGACAGTGAGGTTATCTACTGAAATCATCGTGTGTTTCTATGTTGTTGTAATTTTATTCTATTTGCATTCGGATACGCCAATCTTTGGGCCAATAGTTATTGACTCTGTTGCCCATCGATTTGATAAAACCGAGTGGTTGTTTTTTGTATGTAGTGATGCCCCAACCTTGTGGTAAAATTTGGGGGTGTGTCCATTCACCGCGCAGATAGTGCAGCGCATCGGTAAGTTCAAGATCAATGGTGGTAAACTTGCATGTGTCGATATTGATTTGTAAAGCAAGTTCCTCGGCTGGTATTAATTCTTTGCGTGCAGATTTGCCAATGGGAGCTCCACACCATATGGCTTTTAGCTTTGAAGCAATGCTGACCATTGTTAGTGCTTGACAATGTGGAAATGCACTGATGCTGTCGGTATTTTGAAATGCTACGTATTTATTAGGGTTTTTGAGCGGAATAGTAGTATTGCGAACTTCTGAAAATGTACTTTTTTTGTCTGTTTTTATGCGTCGAGAAAGTCCGTTGGTTTTTCTCATTGCACACACAAAGAAGCCTTCGCCATCAACTTTGTGAGGGTGAAAAGCGTAGCCTTCGCCACCAGCAAATGGTATAGTGATAACGTTCCATGTTGGGTCTATGTCGATGCTGATAAACTCAACATCGAAGTTCTCTTTTATCCATTGTGCTTGTAGTTCGTTTTCTGATGGGTTAAATGTGCATGTTGAGTATATAACGATGCCGCCTTCTGTTATAGAATCCCATACATTAGCAATTATCTCTTTTTGCCTATTGGCACACATTTGTGCGTTGTCGGTAGACCATTCTGTGCGTGCGGTATCATCTTTTCTGAACATGCCTTCGCCCGAGCATGGTGCGTCGATAAGTACGAGGTCGAACATAGCTCCTATGTTGCCAACAGTAGCAGAGTCGCAGTTGGTTACAATGCAGTTGTCGTAGCCCCATTTGGCAATATTTTCACGCAGTATCCAAGCACGTTGGCGTACTATTTCGTTGGCAACCAATACACCTTGTCCATTGAGCCACGATGCAATTAATGTCGACTTGCCACCTGGTGCAGCACAAAGGTCGAGAACAATGGGGCTGCTTGGCAATTGTTCTGAAATAGTATTGAGCACATGTTGTAACACCATACTCGATGCTTCTTGTGGATAGTAAGCTCCTGCATGAAATAGTGGGTCTAATGTGTATTGTGGTCGGCTGTTGAGCCAGCATCCATCAGTATTCCATGGAATAGGTGTGGCGTTATCAAAACTTATTCCCGATAGTATTTTTTGTTTGTTGATACGAACTGATGGTCGAGCTTCTCGCTCTATTGCTGTTAAAAAGGCATCTGCATCGGTAGGGTATTGTGTTCTGATGCGTGCGATAAAATCGGCAGGAAGTGTTGTCATTTACGATTCCATTTTGAAAAATAACTTGTAGTAGTTCATATCTTTTTCATCATCGTAGCCT
>JBGUYH010000135.1:0-11513 GCA_045118595.1 Bacteroidales bacterium
AAAATTGGGCTTGCAATACATGCAAATATGCGCGATAAGATATAGAACATAATGCAGTCTTTTTAGTTTGTATGTTTATGGAACAGGGTCATAGCCAGAGCCTCCCCATGGATGACAACGTGATAAACGTTTTATGGTAAGCCATAGACCTTTTATTACACCATATTTGCGTAGTGCTTCAATGGCATATTGTGAGCATGTTGGTGTGTATCGGCACGATGGAGGTGTGAGTGGTGATATGCATCGTTGATAGAAACGAACCAACGCTATTAATGCCATCGATATTATTTGGCTTGGTTTAAAAGTCATTACTCAGTTGCAGGATTGTAGTGTTTGTCTATCTTGCTAAGTGCTGCAATCATAGCCTTTTGTACTTGTGCAAATGATGGTATTTTAGTGTCAACACAAACAAAAGCAATGTTTATATTGTGTTCTTGGCAGTTGCAGAGTATTTGCTTGTTGAGTCTATATGCCTCGCGTACCAAACGTTTTACTCTGTTTCGGTCGACTGCGTGTTTGAACTTCTTTTTGGGTACGCTAACCAACATTTGTATGGCTGCTTTGCGTTTTTCTGTGTTGTTTTCGGCAAAGACAATGCGTAGCGGAAATTTGATAAACGAAGTGCCATGTGTGAATAGTTCATTGGCATCTTTTTCGCTACACAAACGTTCGGCTTTAGATAATGTATATTGGTGTTGTATGGTTGTTGTCGTGTTATTTGCCATTTGTTTTTTTGTTCTTCTTCATCGCAATTTTTACGTTGCGTATTTGGCTCCGTATCTGTATGGTTTCGCGCAGCAACGTGGCAAGTTGATACGTCTCACGAAATGCTTGCTTATCGGTTTCGGTGAGTTGTATTTTGTATTGTCCTTTTTGTCCAATGAACGATACTGTTATTGTTTTGTCAAAGTTTGTTGCTATAAAATTGGCAACTCCATTATCCGATCCGTTTTTGAATTTTACCACTTCCCACACAGTGCCACCATCTTCAAAGTTGTGCACATATGCTTCGTCATCAATGCTGTCGGTTTGCTGGTAATAGTCGCCCACTGTAGCACGTATGGCATAGTGGTGTATTGGGGTTGTGCCTGTGTAGTGGCTTGAGATATAAAATGTGCCGTTTTTGTCGGTATGTGCACGTATGTATGACCTATCCCATGCATGAGCTACATTCTGTTTTTTGTGTATTAATGTAGGCATTTCAGATTGTGCATCTTCAGGTTCAAACTGTGCCATTAATGGTTCTATCTCATTGTCGCGTGCGGTGAGCAAGCTGTCGAGAAATAACAAATTGCGTTCTTGTTCCGTTTTGTATATTATCTCAAGCATATCTTTACTTTCTCGCACTATTTTTTTTAGGTCAGGATAGGTGAACAAGACGCTATCGAGCAGTAGTTTGGCTGTGTTATAATGCCTATTCATATAGGCATCAACGGCTTCGTTGAATGTTGCTTCTGCTTGTTTCTCGCGAGGGATGGAGCAACTAATCAACGAACACACAACACTCAGTACTATGAGTACCATGTGTGCCGAGCCTTTGGTGTAACATTTCTTGTTCATGGTTTCTTTCGTTAGTGTTCTTGATTTTGGTCAACTTTTTTCTTTAGGGTGCTTAACAATCCGCAAGCAGCAAAAATATCGCTTCCTTTTGAGTTACGTATAGTTGCTGTAAATCCGCGCTGATTTAGTTGGTCGCGGAAGTGTTCCATTTTAATTTTCGACGATCCGTGTAAATCGGAGTCGGGAATGGAGTTGAAGTTGATTATGTTTATTCTACATCTGATTCCAGATAATAGCTTTGTTATTGCAGCAACGTGTTCTGAAGTGTCGTTTACTTTGTCGAACATGGTGTATTCAAACGATAATCGGCGCTGACCAGTCCAATCGTATTTGCGCAATGCGGCTACTGTCTTTTCAATTGGGAATGCTTTTTCGGTTGGCATCAATTCAAGTCGTTGCGATGGGATGGCATTGTGCAAACTAATGGCTAAATGAGCCTCGCATTTTTCAATGAATTCAGTTGTTGCTGGCATCACACCAATTGTCGATACTGTTATTCGACGTGGACTCCAACCATATCCCCATTCTGATGTTAATATTTCGATGCTCTTTAGTACTTCAGCAAGGTTATCCATTGGTTCGCCCATACCCATATAAACTATGTTAGTGAGTGTGTCGCGTTCTGGTATCGATGCCATTTGGTTTAGTATCTCGTTTGCGCTGAGGTTTGCGCTATAACCTTGTCGACCAGTCATACAAAATTTGCACGACATTTT
The DNA here is from genome assembly GCA_045118595.1 of Bacteroidales bacterium. GTDB lineage: Bacteria > Bacteroidota > Bacteroidia > Bacteroidales > Marinilabiliaceae > W3P20-009. The sequence continues at coordinate 2,277 of JBGUYH010000135.1, forward strand.
ACAGCCTACTTGTGACGATACACATAGTGTGGCGCGGTCGGCATCGGGTATGTAGGCTGTTTCTATTTGTCGACCAACAGTTCCAAAGAGGTATTTCTTTGTTCCGTCAATCGATACTGCTACATGTGCTGGTTCGGTGCGTCCAACTTCGTATTTTTCAGCCAATGTGGCACGACCTATTTTAGGTAAGTTGGTCATTTGGTCAATTGACATTACATTTTTTTTGTAGAGCCAATCGGCCATTTGCTTGGCGGCGAAACGTGGCAATCCTACTTCAGCAGCTACTGAAGTAAGTTCCGATATTGTCATGCCGAAAAGCGGTGTCATTTGTTAGTTTTTTGTTGTTTAGTTTAATGTTATTTCATTTTCGCCAATTCGAATCTCGCCATCTTTATACATAGCTCCGATTGTCATTTTGAAGGCTTTTTTACTGCATCCAAATGCAAGTCGTATGGTGTCAGGGTCGGTTTTGTCGCCAACTGCCATTCTACCTCCATTTTCTCTTAGACGTTGCGTTATGCTTTGGCGTAGGTTGTCGACTTTACCAAATCCTGTTTTTTGTAGCAGCAGGTCTATTTTATCGTCATCGCGTACTTTGCCTATGTAGGCTTTTATTCGTTGTCCAATGTGCATAGGTCGAAATACATCGCTGTGATATATGATGCCTGTGTGTGCGTTGTTGACTATGGCTTTGTAGCCTAAGTCGGTTCGGCTTTCTATCAGAGCGTCGACTTCTTCACCTGGTTCATAACGAGGTGCTATATTGTCAAGATATTTACCTGTTTTTTCTGAAGCTGCAATGCGGCGTGTGTTGGCATCGACATATATGTAGACTATATAACTTTCACCCACTTGCATTCTGCTACGTTGCTCACCGTATGGCACAAGTAGGTCTTTAGTTAATCCCCAATCGAGAAATGCGCCAAATCGAGTTACGTTGGTAACTTTTAGATAAGCAAATTGCCCTACTGTAGCCAATGGTTTTTCAGTTGTTGCTACAAGACGATCTTCAGAGTCGGCATATACGAATACATCTACTTCATCGCCTATCTCGGCATTGATTGGAACGTATTTTTGTGGCATTAATATATCGCCATCAGCTCCGCCGTTGAGATACACTCCAAAGTCGACTTTACGTGTAATTCGTAGTGTGTTGTAGCGCCCCAAGGCTATTTTTTTGTCAGTTGTGTAGTTCATTTTACTCACCCAATGTGCTCAGGAGTGTGTATGTTACTCCATTTAATGGGCAAATTTAGTCATTTACGCATAATCTGTGTGCTTTAAATGTGATAAATTTCGCATATTGACATTCTAATATCATACAATGTATTTATGCTATGAGATTTGTAGTGTATTGCTATTGGGGTAAATGTTTTTTTTGTGGTTTTGAATTTTTATTTATATCATATTCTATTTGTAAAAATTTATGCTCCATTTTTACTTATCTTTGTGGACAAAATACGACAATAGACAATGATTATCTTTTCTAAAAATGCCAATTATGTTTGGCATTCTCTAGCTCTTTTTACTGCATGTTTGTGGGGTAGCACTTTTGTAGCAAGCAAAATATTACTTATAGCTGGGCTTACACCTGCTGAAATTATGTGCTTGCGTTTTGCTATAGCGTGGTTGCTTATGATACCATTTTGCTATAATCAGATATTTACAAATCTGAAAGACGAATTTCTTTTTGCTTCGCTAGGACTTAGTGGTGGGTCGCTCTATTTCTTGGCTGAAAATACGGCTGTGAAGATAAGTAGCGCCACAAGCACAGTAGCTTTGCTTGTTTGCACCACGCCAATTATTACAGCATTGATGAATAGGATGGTGCATCGTAACGAGCATTTATCTGGAAGGTTTATGTTGGGCTCTATGGTTGCACTTTGTGGTGTGTCGTTAGTAGTGCTCAATGGCGTTTTTGTTCTCGATGATGACCCAATTGTTAGCATTTTGAGTATTGGAGCATCGGCTATGTGGGGTGTTTATAGTCTTATTATTCGCAATTTGGAGGGTCGTTATTCGTCGGCTATTATAACGCGTAAGGTCTTTTTTTATGGTGTGCTGACCATGTTGCCCGTGTGTGTATGGGAATATTATAGTGGCGCATCGCATATATCGTTATCAACACTTTTGATGCCGCGTGTGCTTTTTACTTTGTTGTTTCTTGCTATAGTGGCTTCGTTGTTGTGCTTTTTAATGTGGAATATGGTTATGCGTCGTATTGGGGTGGTGACGGCTGGTAATTATCTATATTTTAATCCTGTAACATCGCTTATTGTTGCATATGTTGTTTTGGACGAGAATATCACATCACTTGCCATTTTAGGATGTGCTCTTACTATTATGGGTGTGTATATGTGTAATAAGCATTGATAAAAAATAGCCAGCACTGCTTGGAACAATGCTGGCTCAGATATGAAATTTCCAATTCCAACTTCACAGCGGAATTACACAAGACCTTCCAAAAAAGAAATCATTTTATACAAGACCTTGAGCTATCATCGAATCGGCAACCTTGATGAAACCACCGATGTTAGCGCCTTTTACGTAGTTGATATGGCCGTCTTTTTCTTTGCCATACTTAACGCAAGTTGCATGTATGTTGACCATAATCTGATGCAATTTAGCATCAACCTCTTCGCGTGTCCATGGCAAACGCATTGAGTTCTGTGTCATTTCCAAGCCCGATGTAGCAACACCGCCAGCGTTAGAAGCCTTACCTGGAGCATAAAGAATCTTAGCGTTTTGATATACTGCGATAGCTTCGTTGGTTGATGGCATGTTAGCACCTTCAGCAATGAGTTTTACACCATTGGCAATGAGTGCTTTTGCATCGTCTTCTTGTATTTCGTTCTGAGTAGCACATGGCAAAGCAATGTCGGCTTTGGTGTTCTTCCATGGTTTTTCACCTTCAAAGTACTTAGCTGAAGGGAACTTATCTGCATACTCTTTGATACGACCACGCTTAACGTTCTTAAGTTCCTTAACCCATTCGAGTTTTTCTGGTGTAATGCCGTCTGCATCGTAGATGTATCCGTTTGAGTCAGACATAGTAACCACTTTTGCGCCAAGCTGAGTAGCCTTTTCTACAGCAAACTGAGCTACGTTGCCAGAACCTGAGATGATGACAGTCTTACCCTTAAAGTCTTGTCCTTGTGTAGCAAGCATTTCTGCAGCAAAATAAACTACTCCATAACCTGTTGCTTCTGGACGGATGAGTGAACCACCCCATTCAAGTGCCTTACCAGTGAGTACACCAGTAAACTCGTTGCGCAGACGCTTATATTGTCCGAAGAGGTAACCTATTTCACGACCACCTACACCTATATCACCAGCAGGAACGTCGGTATCAGCACCAATGTGCTTAGAAAGTTCAGTCATGAAACTTTGGCAGAAACGCATTACTTCGTTGTCTGATTTTCCTTTAGGGTCGAAGTCAGAACCACCTTTGCCACCACCCATAGGAAGTGTAGTAAGGCTGTTTTTGAGTACTTGCTCGAATGCAAGGAATTTCAATATACCAAGGTTAACAGTTGGGTGCAAGCGCAAACCACCTTTGTAAGGACCTATAGCGCTATTCATCTGGATGCGGAAACCGCGGTTAATTTGAATCTCGCCCTTATCGTCAATCCAAGGTACACGGAAAATGATTACACGCTCAGGCTCTGCCATACGTTCAAGAATCTTTGCTTTAGCATACTTTGGATTCTCGTTGATGAATGGAAGAAGCGACTCTGCTACTTCCTTTACTGCCTGATGAAACTCGGGTTCGCCCGGATTCTTGGCAATGACCTTGGTCATGAACTCGTTGAGCTGCTGTTCAATATTAGCCATAGTTTTTTATTTTTTAATAGTGTTTTATACTTGTAGTTTCTTTTCGTTTCTCTTTCCGATGCAAACATAGGCAGAATAGTAAATGCACCTTTTTATTATCTGTGTTTTTACGTAGAATGCGGACTGTTTTAAGTGTTTTACGTAAGATAATAATGTTTCTACATGTGGATGATAATGGATTGGTTGGCTTGTTTTATAATGTAAATACCATGTTTGAGTTTTGCCTCTGACAATAATCCGGTGTATAGGTGATGGCCGTCAACTGACCAAATGTTGACGTATTTATCGGTTTTTATATCAGTGAGTTTTGTCGTTATATTGTTGTGGGCATCAGTGTTCTCATCATCATGTTTGTCGTCGTTTTCATCGTCAATTAGTCCATTAGGATAGGCTATGTAGCCATATTCGTTCAGTATGTTTTGACCATAGTTGTAGTCGCTTCCCAACTGATATGCATCGGCCAAAATGTTAGTTGGCTCTTTGTCATACGATTTCCATGTCAAACTGCGTGGTAATTGTGGTAGCTTGACCATTGAGGATGAAAAAGTAGTGCTATAGAATGCGTTTGGTTTTACGTGTCGTAATGTTTTAGGTAGTTCTGATATTACAACATCATAACAATAGGCAAAAGCACCTTCGCCAATAATTTCTAATCCGTTGTGAAGTGTTATTTTTTTTAAGTTCCAATTGCCTCTGAATGTCTCTTTCTCAATCTCCTTTATCGATGTTGGAATGTCAATTTCTTGTATGTCGCAACGATAGAAAGCGCGTTCGCCAAGTTTTTGTAAGTTTGAAGGAAGTGTTAGTTGGGTTAGTCCTTTGCACTCAGTAAATGCGCATTGACCTATGTGGGTGATGGTGTTAGGCAAGTGTAACTTTGTTAGTTTTTTGCATTCGGCAAATGCTGCCGAGCCAACATATTCGACATTATCAGGTAAGTCAAGCTCGTATACTGATGTTTGACTAAAGGCTGAATCTCCAATTGTTGTGAGGTTAGAACCAAATGTGACGTTTTCTAAGTAGTTACATCTGTAGAATGCACATTTACTTATTTTTGTTACGCTATTGGGTATTTTTATGTTTTTTGTCTTATTCTTAAATCGGTCTCCTGTTATCTCTATTATATAAGAATTATCAAAAGCATAATCACCTATTGTTTCAACACCTTCTGCTATCTCTATTGTTTGTAAAGAATTAGCTCGAAATGCCACTGTTCCAATTGTTTTTACCGATGATGGTATCGAAATTTTAGTTAGTAGGTTGCCTGAAAAACCAGATAAATAGGTTACAGTAGAGGGTATTGTTACTTCTTTTAAGAGTACTAATTCAAATGCGCCTTCGCCAATATGTTTTAATCAAATAATTTATAAAATATGTATAAGTTATCTTCGGTTCTACAGTTTCATTTTAACTTAAAACTCAGAACTTAGTTAAAATGTATTATTTTTGTGCATCATGGATGAGAAAAAAGCATTATTCAGATATTCGGCATTGTGCTCTAAGAGTGAACATTGTGAGTTCGATATACGTGAAAAAATGCGAAGAACCGATCTTACTGATGTTGAGCAAGATAATATTATAGCGCGTTTGCGTGCCGATAATTTCATCAACGATGAGCGCTATGCTTCGGTGTTTGTGCGTGATAAGTTGCAATTTAATGGATGGGGAGAGCAGAAAATACGTTTTGAATTGCGGCGCAGAAAAATACCAACTGATGTTATCGATATGGCGTTGGGTGAAGTTGATAATGAGCAGTACGATGCCAAGTTACTCAAGGCACTTCAGGCTAAGATGCGCACTGCACATGTTGCCGACCCATTTAAACTGCGAGCTTCGCTTATTCGCTTTGGTGCTTCACGTGGATTCTCGTTTGAACAAGTAACCAAAGCGGTCGAAATGGTGATGAACGGTGAATGAGTGAGCTATTGGGTGAAAATTATATATACACACACAATAAGTAAGACAGCCCTTTAGGGCTGTCTTGATTTTTATGATTTATGCGATGCGCTTATTGCTATATGTTTGCGAAATTAATAGCATCTCTATTGTAAGATATAACTCTCAGAAGTGACTATGAACTGACCATATACATTTCCACCCGAAAAATTGGTGACAGGTGTTGCTGCCGCTGGGCTATATAAGCCACCATCGGTTCGAATCTGTTTTTCTATGATTTTGTAGTAGTTGTAATTGGCTCTGCTTATCGGATAAAAACAATAACAGCAAGGACGTACTCCTATAGTTTTATCTATATACCAATCATCGACATTACTTGTGCTTCCTGAGTATGCAGGTTCATAATTGAATTCACTAAGTTGCAGTTTGCTTATTGTATCGCTCATGTTTTCAGTAGAGAAGATTCTTATCGAGCCAATGTACAGACTATTTAGTTCTCCTAATGATGCAAGAAAATATTTGCTCTCTTCCGAATTGTTTACCAAACTGAATACAGGAATTAGCCATGTATGGGATCCTTCTCCTATACTTTTGAATCGCTCTGTTTTTTCATATTTCATACCTGTTATTTCTATCGGTGGCAATAGTTTTTCGGTTGCGCTATACTCTTTGTCGTCAATAGTAACTGTTAGAGTGTACTTTCTACCTATCTCTAACTTGCAATCAAAAACGATAAATATCTTAGATAGTCTATCTTTACTATTATTGATAATAATATCTACCGGATTTTTCCAATAGCCATTTCCGTCATGTTCAAGCGTTTGGTTATTCATAGTATTAAATATACTATTTAGCTCATATTCATACTCCCGATAATTATAGTAATCGGTTAGTGGCGGGTAGTTAGCTAAAAATTCTTCCGAATCTATGAATGTTGTTACTTCTCCATTATCGTCAGTTAGCCTAACTGAGAATTTAGTAAGTGAATCAATGGGTGTCTCATTTGCTAATGAAATTTTTACAAAATGTATAGAGTCTGGATTAACAAACATTGCATCTATAATGTATGTGTCAGAACCATTTATTTGTATATCAAGGTTATCTATGCAAGCTTGATGCAATGGGATTGTTAGTAAAGCAACAATAAATGTAATTGTATTTTTTATGAATTTCATTTTATAAATTTTTAGGTTTACTTTTGCGAAACCTAAAAATGTGCGTACAATTGGATGAGCAAAATTAATCTTTATTTTTAAGTAAAAGAACAAAATTATGAGCAAATCATTTCAAATCCTCTTATTAGTTATATTCGTTGCGGCATGTACTGAAGATGTTGATGTGACAGAACTAACGTGTGAGAGTATTAATTATTCAGATGCCGAATTGGAGAAAATAGCCTATGGTTGCAATTATTATCTTGATGAAGACGATGATAATTTTTGATAAACAATCATCTGTTGCACGATGCTACAGATGTAAGTGTTTTGCGTTCTGAGTTGGAGAGAGCAATAGCAGAAATAAAATAGTAAAATAATAAATCAGAAACATGAAGAGACTTTTACTAATTCTACTCTTAACAGTAGCAATTAGAACAACGGCTCAAACCGTGTGTGGCTATGTTACCGATGCGCATACGGGCGAGCGATTACCCAATGCACTTGTCTATAACCCCAGCACCAAAGCAACAGCCTTATCGAATGCTTACGGTTATTATTCGCTTTCGCACACAACACAAGGTGACACCATAGTTGCGCGTTTTGTAGGATACGTTATGGCAAAAACTGTTGTGAAGAATGCTGCAAAAGCCGATATAAAGATTGTGCCAGAAAGTAAGCAGTTGGGCGAAGTGAAGGTGCAAGGCGAGTCGGCATTTAGGCGTGAGTTGCAATTGCCGAAAATGAGTCATCATTATATTTCATCCACACAGATAAAGACCAATGCCGTGATGTTTGGTGAAGCCGATGCTTTGAAGACTATTCAACTTATGCCAGGCGTAAACTCGGCAGCCGATGGTAGCACAAACCTCTCAGTGCGTGGCGGTTCGTATGATCAAAACTTGATTTTGCTCGACGAGGCTACCGTCTACAATCCTGCTCATACCATGGGAATATTCACTGCCTTCAATGCTGATGCCATGAGTGGTGTCGACTTGTACAAAGGCGATTTGCCTGCGCGCTATGGCGGCAAACTCTCGGCTGTGGTGGATATGAAGATGCGCGAAGGCAACAATCAACACTCTTCTGTGCAAGGTGGTATTGGCACAATAGTCAGCCGACTATTAGTGGAAGGACCGCTGAAGAGAGATACAGCTTCGTTTATGTTGGCGGGGCGTGTGGGGTACAGCGAAGTGTTGCAAGGATTGGGGTCACTTATGTATAATGTTGTGGATATTATAGACGACATTCATTATAACTATTATCTACAGCATGAAAACGATAAAATTCATTTTTTCGACCTCTGTGCTAAGGTCAATTGGGTGAGAGACGAAAACAACAAGTTCTACATATCGGGCTATGCAAGTAGAGATGGTTTTGTGTGCCCAATATTGTCGATAGGAACTAAGCAGAATTGGGGCAATCAGACAGCAACCATGCGCTGGAATCATATTTATTCTCCCAACCTATTCGGCAATGCTACACTGACATTTAGTAATTATAATTATGTACAGCGCCAAACAAGTGACGTGCGCAACTTTGAGTGGCAATCGGGTATGCGCGAATTTACGTTGAAAAACGACCTTGACTACTATCGTGACCGTATGCACATAACAATGGGTGCTGCAGCCGAGATGCATTTCTACAATCCAGGACAGATAGAACCGCTTAGTGGCTCGGTGATGCGAGAGATGCATTTGGATAAGAAACGAGCTTTGCAATTGTCGGCATACGTAGGCAACGAGCATAAAATCACCGATAGACTTACGCTTTCGTATGGCATGCGCTTGAGTTCGTCGTTGCAATTAGGTCCAGCCACTGTGCGTCATTATACACAAATGCCACTTTATGCCGACTCTACGGAGTATGGTAAAGCACGATTGGTAAAGTCGTATTGGCGAGCAGAACCGCGTTTGGCTGCAAGCTATTCGCTCGACGATAATACCACACTAAAAGCATCATACGCACGCACTGTGCAATATCAGCACTTACTCAATAACTCGGCACTTGGTATGCCAACCGATGTTTGGGCTCCTGCCGATAGCTACATTCGTCCGCAAGAGGCTGATGCTTTTGCTGTGGGTGTGCATAAGTACATACCAAGCAAAAATATTGAAGCAAGTGTAGAGGGTTACTTCAAGGCGATGCACCACATAATAGATTTCTGCGACAATGCCGAACTTATCGGTAATAATCATATCGAGACTCAGGTCTTGAGTGGAAAGGGTAGAGCATGGGGCTTGGAGGCAATGCTGCGCCGCGATGGCAAGATAGGTTCGGTGTTGATGAGCTACACACTCTCGAAAGCAGAGCGACAGATTGACGGCGTGAACAAAGGCAATTGGTATTATGC
>JBGUYH010000136.1:0-12353 GCA_045118595.1 Bacteroidales bacterium
CTGACCACCTGAGAGGATAACACCTACGTTGAATTGGTTGTTAGCCACTTTACCTTCGCCATTTTCGAAAGTTACGATAGGCATGCCGTAAGTGTTAGGGAAGAGTTTCTTGATGTCGGCCTGATCAGCTACCGATTCAGTAGCCTTGCCTTCAACGAGCTTTGTTGCGCCGTCGATAGAAGCAGGAATCTTTGGAGAATACTTGCTTCTTTCAATCTGAAGTGCACTTTTGTTCATCTTGAATGTTTTATGTTTCTTATGAATATTTAGTTCGTATTTTGGGTTATATAAGAACCATTGCAAAAGTAGTGAATATGATTGAATAAGCCAAAAAACAATGATGTGAAACACTTTGCTGAATGTGTTGTGCTAACGTTGTTTTTGTGGCTCAGAAAAAATGAAAAAGGTGAAAATCTCGTCATTTGAGAATTTCACCTTAATTGATTATTTGCTCAAGAAATGTGTAAATACTTTTTGAACATATGTTTGGTCGCGCACACCACCTGTTTCCCGTGCCGAGTGCATACCGAGCATAGGGTTGCCAATGTCGACGCCATGAATATCTATTTGAGATGTTAATAAATTACCAAGTGTCGAACCACCAGCCATATCGCTGCGATTGACAAACATTTGGAACGGAACGTCAGCCTCTTGACACAATTGCTGGAATATGGCACTGCTATCAGCATCGGTCATATATTTTTGGTTGGCGTTTATTTTTATTACAGGTCCGCCGTTGAGTGTAGGGTGTAGGTTTGGGTCGTGTGCTGCTGGTTTATTTGGGTGCAGTGCATGAGCTTGGTCGGCAGAGATGAAGAATGAATTGTAAGTCATCATCTGACGTTCTTCGTTGCATAGTCCGAGATGTTCAGCTATGCGTTCGAGTACATTTTTGAGTAATGGTGATTGTGCACCTTGTTTGGTGCCACTGCCAACTTCTTCATTGTCAAAAATGCAAACAACTCGGTTGGTATTTGCATTATTGCTATTAATCATAGCTCGTGTTGCAGCATATGCCATAGCAAGATCGTCGAGTTTTGGACAGAGGATTATAGAATTATCTGTGCCAAGAATGGTGCCATGTTCAACATCGTATAGGTTAAGATCGTAGTCGAGTATATCGTTGGGTTGTATGTTGAGTTTGTTGGCGATGAGATTTTTTAGTGTTATTGACGATGCAGTGCCATTGTCGAGTGTTTGTACGAACAGAGGCATGTCAGTTTGTTTGTTGAGTGACATTTGTTCGTTTATACCTCGGTTGAAGTGAATGGCTTGGCTTGGAATTACTCCTAATGGACGTTCTAAGTCGAACAATACTTTTTTGGGGTGCATAGCGTTGCTTGTTTTGAGCACCACACGACCAGCTACAGATAGTGGTCTATCCATCCATGTATGTAGTATGGCACCACCATAAGTTTCGGTGTTGAGTGTAAGCAATTTGCCGTCAGTAACCATTTCGGGTTGTGGTTTGATGCGAAATGTTGGTGCATCGCTATGTGCCGCAACAATGCGTAAACCATCTTCTGCAACATTTGTATTGACATGAAAAGCTATTAAGGCAGTACCATTACGACGTACGAAGTAACATTGTCCAGGTTGTATGTCCCATTTTTTCTTAAGGCATAGTTCTTTGTATCCATTACGTATTAATTCTGATGCAATATTATCAACAGCGTGAAATGGCGATGGACTTTTAGCAATAAAGTCGATAAGTTCTTTGCTATCGGCAATAAAATTTTTTTCTTCCTCTTGTGTTATCATATTCAATGTAATAATTATTTCAACAAATCGGGTCGTAAGCGTTTTGTACGTTCAAGTGCTTGTTGCATGCGCCACTCTTCTATTTTAGCTTCGTGTCCGCTTAGTAATATATCAGGCACGCGCCAACCATTGTATTCTGATGGTCGAGTATATATAGGTGGAGCGAGTAAATTGTCTTGGAACGAATCGGTCAGAGCCGATTCTTCATCAGACAAAACACCAGGTAGGAGTCGTACAACCGAGTCGACTAAAACACAAGCAGCCAATTCACCTCCAGTGAGCACATAGTCGCCAATAGAAATTTCATCGGTAATATAGTGGTCGCGTATGCGTTGGTCAATGCCTTTGTAGTGTCCGCAGAGCAGAATTATGTTACCAGCGAGCGATATGTGGTTAGCAATGCCTTGATTGAGTGTGCGGCCATCAGGAGTTAGGTAGATGACATGATCGTATTGTCGTTCAGCTTTCAGATGTTCAATAGCATCGGCAATAGGCTGAATAGCCATAACCATACCAGCTCCGCCTCCAAACGGATAGTCGTCGACGCGCTTATGTTTGTCGGTAGAGAATTCGCGTATGTCGTGCAGATGGATTTCTGCATGTCCAGCTTCTTGAGCACGTTTTATCATTGATTCGCTAAATGGTCCCTCGAAGAGTGCTGGAAATAGTGTTAATATATCTATTCGCATATCAATTATGGTATGTTTGTTAGTTTTTATATGATTGTATTAGAATGCAATTTTTTCGATGAGTGGAATAACAACAGCAGTGAGTACGCCCATTAATCCGATTGCCATGCCAGCTACAGCACCTTCTACTTGTCCCATTTGCATGGCTCGTGAAGTACCAATACCATGTGCTGCGGCTCCCATGGCAAGACCACGTGCTACTTCGCTTTTAACTTTTATAGTGTCGAGAAACCAAGGGCCGACAACACTTCCTAGTATGCCACATACGACTACAACAATGGCTGTGAGCGATGGTATCCCGCCTGAACGTTCAGACAATCCAATGGCAATAGGTGTAGTTACCGATTTTGGTTCCATCGATACCATTATTTCTTTAGGACTACCAAACATTGAGCAAATGAGTAGTACGCTAACTACACCAACTATGCTACCTATTGCTACTGATATGAGTATAGAGCGTACATTGCCTTTGATGTAATCTATTTGTTTGTGCAGTGTGTATCCTAATGCTACTACAGCAGGACCTAGCATAAACGATATGATATGGCTACCATGTGAATATGTTTCGTAGTCGATGTTGAGCAGTATGAGTATTGGAATAATTATGATGAGTGATATGAGTAATGGGTTCGTATATGGTTTGCGAACATAGTTGTTGATAATAGTGCCAATGTAGTAGCATGCTATGGTGAGCGAAAGAATGAATGGCTCACTTGTTAATATATCTCTCATTTTGTCTTCCCCCATTTATCTTGCATCTTGCCAACAAATGCAAGTACGAGTAATGTGCTAATTACTGTACCTACAACTATGGCAATTAGGTTGGCTGTTATCATCTTGTAGGCAACCATTAGTCCAACACCTGCTGGCAAAAACATTATGGCCATGTTGTTTGTGAGCAAATCAGCAACTTTGCCTACGCTGCTACCTTTTATAAGTTTGGATTGTAATGCTACAAAAAGTAGCACCATGCCAATAACATTTCCAGGGACAAAATGTTCCATTAGCCAACTTACAAATTCGCCTAAAGCTAGAAATGCTAATATTATCAATATGCCTTTGAGTGACTGTGCCATTTCTTAATCAAAAAAGTGTTTTACTGCATTTGATATTCCGTTGTCGTCAACACTTGTTGTGACGTAGTCGGCTATTGCTTTAACATTGTTAGAGGCATTGTCCATTGCAATACCAATACCAGCCCATTGTAACATTTCAATGTCGTTACCACCATCGCCAAATGCTATGGTTTCATCTTGTTGTATGCCAAAGTGTTTGCATATTTGTTCAATACCACTTACTTTGCTTACTTTTGATGCTATAATATCGGTAAATAGTGGATGCCATCGGGCAGTGGTGCAATTTGGAAGTTGTGCCATCACTTTGCTTTCGTATTCCTGTTTGAAAAAGGCTATCAATTGGTATACGTCGTCTGATATGCCATTTTTTATGTTGCCAACAGGTATATTGGGAAAGTTGATGAGTTGTTTTATAGTCTCCACATCATCGTTGCTATAATTCAATAGTATGTCTTTTTCAGTAACAAAAATGCACGGAAATTTTTCATTGGTACTAATGTGTTCTATTATGGCATCGATGTCGGATTGTGGAATAGGGTGGCGGTCGATAATTTTATTATCAACAAGTGTAAGTGCTCCGTTTATGGTGACGTATCCATCGAAATGCAGTGAGCCTAAGTTGTTGATAAGTCCAGCTTGTCGGCCACTGGCGATGAATAGTTTTACTCCATGTTGACGCAATTTGTTGAGTGCTACAATGGTCGATTGTGGTACACTATGTGTTTTGAAACTAACAAGTGTGCCGTCGATGTCGAAAAATGCTGCTCTAATATTTTTCATCTGTTGTTTGTTGTTATCAAGCTTTATTTTTGTGCAAGACTTCTTACATATTCAAAAAAAGCATCTTGCGTATTAATGTCTTTTTCACGTGAGCAAGCTGTCGTAATAGTTGTAATAACTAAGTTGGTAGGTTCAGATACTATTTGTAGCATGTCGTTGGTTTGGGTTACGGCCGACCAGTTATTGGGGTTATAGATAAGTGCGCCACCAATGGGTAGTGGATGTTCGATTATGTCGGCGGGGTGAATGCCCCATACAGCAATGCGCCCATTGTCATAGTCGAGTATTTGGCCTTTGTGATAGTTTACACCTGTTAGAAATTGTACTTTTTCTCCGTTTAAACATTCAGCTTGTACAATAGCTTCACGCACTCCATTGAGCATAGTTATTTGCACTCTGATGTCGATAGTGTCACCTTTGTAAGGTACGCCACGGTGTGTCATTTCGACAATAGCACCACAAGCGTTTTTGCGTACTCGTGTGTCTCTGCCATGTGTAGCTATAAGTTTAATTTCTTTTTCGCCATCCCAAAGTGCAATGCCTCCTAAACCAACTGTGTTTCCAACTCTGTATTCGTCGCAACCAGCTCCATTGTTTTCAATATCGTTATTTGTTGGATACCAATGGTAGCGAGATAGTTCAGGAGCAGTGTTGGCTTTTGAGTATAAGTCAATAGCTCCTCCATCGCGATAATACATACGAAGTATCATGTGCTGGTTTTCGATAGCTGGTCCATGATGCCCTACACGTTTGTATAAGTATGGTTCATCGGATTTGAGCTCAGTTAGTTGTACACTATCTGAACGCCAAAACAAACTAACATCTGTTTGTGCGTATATGGCTGTTGCCATTGCAGTCATTACTATAATCGTTGCTATATACTTCATATTATTATGTTTTTTAATAAATAACAAAGAGACGATGCGAAATTCATCGTCTCATTTTGATTTATCTCTATTTAGATAACAAAGAATCTTTTATTTGTAGATAGCTTTTTGTCCAGCCAAAAGCGTGTTTTTCATAAGTGACACAATTGTCATAGGTCCAACACCTCCAGGAACTGGTGTGATGTAGCTGCATTTTGGTGCCACATTTTCAAAATCAACATCGCCCTTTAATCGCCAACCGCGTGCAACCGTGTTGTCGGCTACTCTTGTGGTGCCAACATCGATAACCACAGCTCCTGGTTTTACCATATCAGATGTTACAAAACCAGGTTGGCCAATGGCAGCAACAATGATGTCGGCTTGCAAGCATATTTCTTTCATATTTGCAGTGCGGCTGTGGCATACCGTAACGGTGCAGTCGATTCCTTTTTGCGATAGTAAAATACTCATAGGTCGACCAACAATATTGCTGCGACCAATAACAACAGCATGTTTACCACGTGTTTCGATTTTATATCGTTGGATAAGATCAACAATGCCTTGTGGTGTTGCTGATATGAATGCTGGTGCACCAATTGTCATTCGACCAACGTTTTGCGGATGAAAGCCATCAACGTCTTTGCGAGGGTCTATAGCTTCGGTTATCTTCTCTTCAGATATATGCTTGGGCAATGGTAACTGAACTATGAAACCATCGATATCGGGGTCGTTGTTGAGTTCTTTAACCACATTGAGAAGTTCGGCTTCGGTTATGTTGCTTTCGTAGCGGCGCAACGTTGATGTAAAGCCACATTCTTCGCATGCTTTCACTTTGTTGGCAACGTAGGTTTCGCTTCCTCCATCGTGTCCAACAAGTACGGCTGCTAAGTGTGGTCGCTTTTTGCCATTTGCTACCATTTGAGCCACTTCTTGGGCAATTTCTTGTCGTATCTCTTGCGATACCTTCTTGCCATCGATGAGTTCCATTATTCTGTTTTTTATATTGTTTTTCCTTATTTTCTATTCATCATACCGCCCATCATGCGAGCCATATTTTTGCCAGCACCAGAGTTCATAAATTTCATAACTTTACGAGTCTCTTCAAACTGTTTCAATAGTTTGTTAACTTCTTGGATGCTTGTGCCACTACCAGCTGCAATGCGTTTGCGTCGACTACCATCGATGATTAGTGGATTTTGACGTTCTGCGGGTGTCATTGAATATATTATAGCTTCGATGCCTTTGAATGCATTGTCGTCAATGTCAATATTCTTTATCATTTTGCCAACACCAGGTATCATTGAAGCCAACTCTTTCAAGTTACCCATCTTTTTGATTTGCTGTATTTGTGATAAGAAGTCGTTGAAGTCGAACTGGTTTTTGGCAATCTTCTTTTGTAGTTTGCGAGCCTCTTCTTCGTCAATTTGTGCTTTGGCACGTTCAACGAGCGAACGAACGTCGCCCATACCCAATATACGGTCGGCCATGCGGCTTGGGTGGAATACGTCGAGAGCATCAATTTTTTCGCCTGTACCTATAAATTTGATAGGTTTGTTGACTACATTACGAATAGAGAGTGCTGCACCTCCTTTTGTGTCACCATCGAGTTTTGTGAGGATTACACCATCGAAGTCGAGACGTTCGTTAAACTCTTTTGCAGTGTTGACTGCGTCTTGACCAGTCATAGAGTCAACAACAAAGAGTATTTCGTGTGGTTGTAATGCTTCTTTGAGCGATGCTATTTCGTTCATCATCTGCTCATCAATAGCCAAACGACCAGCAGTATCGACAATAACAACATCGTTGCCATTGGTCTTGGCTTGTTTGATGGCGTTTTGAGCTATTGGTACAGGATTTTGGTTGCCTTCTTCACTATAAACAGGTGCACCTATTTGTTCGGCAAGCACTTTCAATTGGTCGATAGCTGCAGGACGATAAACGTCGCAAGCTACCAAAAGAGGATTTTTGCCTCGTTTTGTTTTTAGCAAATTAGCAAGTTTACCTGTGAATGTGGTTTTACCAGAGCCTTGTAAACCCGACATAAGTATGATGGTCGGATTCCCTTTGAGGTTAATGTCTTGCGCTTCACCACCCATTAAAGCCGTGAGTTCATCGTAGACAATCTTTATCATTTGCTGACCAGGCTTTACGGCTGTGAGCACGTTCTGACCTATAGCTTTCTGCTTTACATCGTCAACAAATTGCTTTGCTACTCTGTAGTTTACGTCGGCATCGAGTAGGGCCTTGCGAACATCTTTGAGGGTCTCGGCTATGTTGAGTTCTGTTATTTTTCCTTCGCCTCTTAGTACTTTGAATGAGCGCTCGAGTTTTTCGCTCAAATTTTCGAACATCATAATATTTTCGTGTGTATTTTTTTACGTGATAAAATTAGGCTTTCGCACTTTTGGCCACAAAGTTATAAAATAATTGCGAGTTACAACTAAGCTACATAAGTGTTATCATATGCATATTATGGTGTGATAATATTTAAAGGAGGGATAAATATGCATGTGTTACTATGCATAATTAAAAAATGGTGTATATTTGTAGACCTCAAAAAGGCATATAGCATCGTAATGGAATGTTTTAAACGCATAACGTTAATATTGACAATGGTTTTACTATTGTTAGGGTGTAATTTGCTCAGTACTGAATGTCGTGAAATGAGAGGACGCTATGTGTCGTTTTCTGAAGAACACTATGAAGATGGTATTTCGTGCGATGTGCATCTGACTATGACTGAAGATTTCAATACTTTCTCTTTTTCAAACAGTGTTGAAATGAAGGCAACATTTTTTCTTGACGATGCATGGGATTTTCCCAATATGACACTTACATATAATATATCAGTCGATGGCGATTGGAGCTACCACGATAGTACACTCGTTGTTAGTGTAGATACTACTACATTTTGTTGCGACTATGTAGGCTCCGATGCTCGCACACCTACCGAAGAGTCGATGGCGCGACAGATAAGAAAGAATATAATAGCAGGTGAGCTAATGCCACGTATTCGTAATGAGGTTATTAGTACATCGGAACGAACAGTTAGAGTGATAGCTAAGGACGAAGAAAAAATGGTGGTTGAACATCCAATCACTAAGTGTCATGTGACAATGATACGACAACATTGATAATTTTAAGTTGTGTATATTTAATTTAAGTAACAAACATGAATATATTGAAATGCGGGTTTAGTATTATGCTAACCGCAGCAACAACTCAAGCATTAGCGTGTACCAATTTCTTGATAACCCCAGGCGCTTCTGCCGATGGTAACGCAATGATTTCGTATGCAGCCGACTCGCACACACTCTATGGCGAGCTCTATCGTTACCCAGCTGCCGACTATGCTGATGGCGAAATGTTAACAGTGTATGAATGGGATACCGGACGATATATAGGTAAAATACCACAAGTAAAACATACCTATTCGGTGATTGGTAATATGAACGAATGGGGACTGACAATTGCTGAAACTACATTTGGTGGACGCGAAGAATTGGTTGATACAACTGGTTTAATCGACTATGGAAGTCTTATCTACATAACATTACAGAGAGCAAAAACAGCTTCTGAAGCCATAACCGTAATGACAAATCTGGTGGAACAATATGGTTATTGCAGTGAAGGTGAGTCGTTCTCAATTGGTGATGCCAATGAGGTGTGGATAATGGAGATGATAGGTAAAGGTGTGGGTAACAAAGGCGCAGTATGGGTTGCTCAACGTATTCCTGATGGTTATGTGTCTGGACATGCTAATCAAGCCCGCATAACTAAAATCAATTTCAGCGATAAGCAAAATGTTCGCTATTCAAAAGATGTGGTCGATGTAGCACGAAAACATAACTATTTTAGCGGAAAGGATAAAGATTTTGATTTCTCTGCAGCATACAACCCTCTTGATTTTAGTGGCATCCGTTTTTGTGATGCCCGTGTATGGAGCGGTTTCAGACTTATGAACAAAGAGATGATGAGCTACGAAAAATATGCAATGGGACTTGCTGGTACCAATGAACGTATGCCACTCTATATAAAGCCAGATCATAAGATAACACGTCGTGAACTTACCAACATAATGCGTGATCACTATGAAGGTACACAAATGGATATGACACAAGATGTTGGCGCAGGTCCGTATCATGTTCCATATCGTTGGCGACCAATGGAATTTACTGTCGATGGACAAGAGTACTTGCATGAGCGAGCTATTGCAACTCAGCAAACTGGCTTTTGGTTTGTTGGACAGATGCGCGTCAATAAGCATAGTATACTTTGGTTTGGTGTCGACGATGCAAATACATCAGTGTTGTTACCTATATATTGTAAAACAACAGAAGTTCCAATTGAGTTGAAGCAAGGTAATGGCGATATGTTACAATTTAGTTGGACATCTGCATTTTGGATATTCAATTGGGTAGCTCAAATGGCCTATTCACGTTACGACCAAATGATAGGTGATATTAGAATAGTACAGAATAGATTGGAAGATATGTATGATGAAATTGTGCCATATATTGATGAAAAATTGAGCGGAGTTAGTGAAAAAGAGCAACAAGAACAATACAATATTATAGCAGCTGATATGTCGAAACTTCTTGTTGATAATTGGAGAAATTTGGGTGAATATCTGATGGTTAAGTTTCTTGATGGCAATATTCATCCTACTGATGAAAATCGTAGGTTTCTGAAGACTGAAAGTAACGCACCAGCTCGTCCGTTACATCCTGGATATAATGATGAATATTATCGCATAATAAGTGAAAAAACAGGCGATAAATTGAAAACTCATTGAGTTTTGTAAATAATATAAATTATTATGGCCCCACATTAGTAGTATGCTTACTACGTATGTGGGGCTAATAAATTGTAGTACTCTCCGTCGGTTATATTAATTTGTATAAGAAATTCATATCTTTGCAGCGTGAAAATTTTGACAACATACATATTGCTCATAATGACTGCATCGGTGCATGTTTTGGCACAACAAGGAATGCAGAAGAGCGACAATTCAAGGGGGCGTACTGATACAAAATCGGTTTTCATTAAGCCCGATGTTCGTGCATGGCGAATGGTTGAACAGTATACTTTGGCAGATACCATTCCAGTTGATACACTAACCAATGGTCATCAGATAAATAATATTATCTGGAAAAATAACGTTATGAACGTTACATTGGGTAATAATGGTTCACCTTATTTATCGATGCTTTATATTAATAAGCATCGAACCGATGGCAATATATTTTACAACACAATTCAGCAGTATCTTGATCAACCTGATGATTTTGTGTTCTATAACACAAAATCGCCATATACCAATTTGACCTATCAAATGGGCTATCCTAAGCGTCGTTCAGAAGAGTATGTTCATGTGCTTTTTACTCAGAATGTCAATAGACGCCTCAATGTTGGTGCTCATTATAAATTCTCAACATCAATAGGCCGTTATGAGAGTCAGCGCGCTGATCATGCTAGTGTGCGTCTGTTTAGCAGTTTCGATGGCGATTATTATAAATACAATTTTACTGCAATATATAATCGTTCGGAATTAAAAGAAAATGGTGGTATTCTCAACGATAATTATGTGCTCTATCCAGATTCGTTCGACTATGATAAAGCCGACGATATTCCTGTTCAGTTTATGAATCAGACAAATAGGCATAGCGCATATCAAATACTATATGCTCATCAACTCACGCTCGGCACTGTAGAACGTTTTCATGCTGCAGATAGTACAACTGAAGAAGTGCCTATTGCCACAGCATTTCATAAAATACACTTGTTTCGTAATCATCATGAATTTCGTATATCCGATTTGAGTAACTACGCAGATATTTATGAAACTCTATTCCCAACAGCGGAGCCACTCAACGATTATTCGCAAACAGCAGATTCTGTTCGTTATAGCCATATTGATAATATCTTTCAACTCAAACTCAACGAAGAGTTTAACTCATTGTTGCACTTTGGTATGAGAGTTTACATTGGAAATGTTGTGAGACGTTACCATTGGCCCGCTGAGTCAACATTTGACTTCGATGAAAACGAAACACTGCAAACACACTATCATACTAATAGCGAGAACCGAGTAAGTAGTTATGTTGGTGGACAAATTTTCAAAAATAGGGGTGAGCATCTAAGATTAAATGCTGGAGCGCAAATATATTTTCAAGGTTACAACGTTGGCGACTTCAATATTAATGGATATTTGCAAGGTATGTTTCCTATAGGTTCGTTCAATACCGAATTATGGGCAAAGGCTTCAGTAGAGTTGCGTACACCAGAGTTGTTTGAAGAAAAATACATATCGAATCATTATCAGTGGAATAATAATTTTGATAGATCGAAAACATTAAACTATAGTGGAGGTGTGCGTATACCTAATCTCAATTTAGAACTTACTATTTTTGGAGGAACTGAAAATAGTAAAATATATTTTAACGAAGATGGATATCCAGCTCAGAAGGGTGGAGTAGTGCAAGTATTGGGAGCATATCTATATAAGCAATTCTCTGTCATTGGTTTTAATAGTATAAATAGGGTAGCATTGCAAAAAACTAGCGATGCAGAAGTAGAACCACTTCCACTATTTGCAATATATAGCAGCAATTTTTATGAACGATTACTTTTCAATGTGCTTACATTCCAAATAGGTTTTGATTGGCGTTATAATACCAATTATTACGCTCCCAAATATATCCCTGCCACTATGCAATTTGTGGCTCAGAGTGAAAGAAAAGTTGGTAATTATCACTATCTCGATCCATTTGTTAATTTGCAGCTTAAACGAGCTCGCATATATGTAAAATATGAACACGTCAATAGTCTATTTGGGAGTAAGAAGAATTACTTCCATACCATTCACTATCCTGCCAACCCTGGATTCTTCAAATTTGGCGTATCGTGGAATTTTTACGATTGATTGACAAACTTTTCGGCAAAAGTCATTACCTTTGAGGCTGGAAAAATCAAAAGACAAAATAACATTCAAAAAACTAAGAAATGGCAACAAGCTACAAAGATCTTGGTTTGGTGAACACCCGTGAGATGTTTGCCAAGGCAGTTAAAGGCGGATATGCTATCCCAGCCTTCAACTTCAACACAATGGAGCAAATGCAAGCTATAGTAATGGCTGCAGTTGAAACTAAGTCACCTGTTATTATGCAGGTTTCTAAGGG
>JBGUYH010000137.1:0-10065 GCA_045118595.1 Bacteroidales bacterium
CTCATCGCAGTGTGCCACTACGTAAGCATCTTTCAGTCCGTTAAATATCTTATGTATGTTGTACAAGGGCACCCAACGGTCGTTCAAACCAAATGTGGCAGCTCGCACATTACCCTCCTTTATCTCTTTCCATATCTGTCTGCCACCTGGCACGCCACTAATATACCCATCGGCATCTTGACAGCGCTTCAATTCGGCCATCACATAGTTGAGACGCTCGCCTATACGTGCATCGTGAGTTGAGGCATACATGAGAGCAAGAGCCGACAGATAATGACCTCCGATGTGACCATCAAGACCTGTATTCTCCCAGTTACCATAGTTGCGTGCTTTGGGAGTGAGCCCCGCCTCTTTCAAATAGGGAGCTAACAAACGATCGGCATCGAGACCTAGTAAATAGCAAATATCGGTTTGTTGATGTTGATAGAAAACCCCATTGCTAATGCGAACCTCATCGAGCGGAAAATACTCTATTTGTGCACTCACTTGTGCTGTTGTGGTGAGTGTGGCTATGGCTGCAAGGGGTAGTAGCAGTTTTTTTGTTGTCATAGCATATAAACTAAAAAATATGGGCACAAAGATAGCAAAAGTTAGTAAAGTGTTAAAGTGTGTATATTATCGATAACGTTTTTAGTAAAATTGAATGGGTCTACAATTGTATGGCGATGATAAATCATCTGTCGCAACAAATTCTTTTCACAATATATTTTTTTACATTTGCCACAACAAAAGACCATTATACTACGCTTATGCTACGAAAAACACGTATCATATTGGCCTCTATCTTTTACGTTTGTATTCTTGCCATATTTCTTGACTTTACTGGCAGTGTGCACAACTATATAGGATGGATAGCCAAAATGCAATTCATCCCTGCCATTTTCTCGGTTAATATTATTGTTATCACCTTTCTGATTTTATTAACAATAATTGGTGGAAGAATCTATTGTTCTGTTATTTGCCCATTAGGAATAACCCAAGATATTATTTCGTGGATAGCAAACAAACGACATAAAAATAGGTTCACGCACTCTACTGCAAAAAACATTTTGCGCTATGTAATACTATGCATCTACATTGTTGCTTGCTTAATAGGCATAAGCACCATTGTTACAATACTCGACCCTTATGCGGCTTTTGGTCGCATATCCAATCAACTGCTACAACCACTTTGGATATGGTGCAACAATCTGCTAGCTATGCTTGCCGAACATTTTGATAGCTATGCTTTTTACAATGTCGATGTGTGGCTAAAAGGCATTGCGGCTATCGTTGTTGCATCAGCTACACTCATCATCATTGCTATATTGGCATGGCGCAGTGGCCGAACATACTGCAACACCATTTGCCCTGTTGGTTCATTACTTGGCTTAATGTCAAGATATTCGCTCTTTCGCATCACCATCGACACCACAAAATGCAATGGTTGCACACTATGTCAACGTAACTGCAAAGCTTCGTGCATTGATGCCAAGTCGCACATTATCGACTACTCACGATGTGTGGTGTGTGGCAACTGCATAGATAAATGTAACCGCAACGCACTAAGCTACAAACTACGTTGGCATACAAAGTCAGTATCTGCAACAAGTAACCCAACAGATACAGATAGACGCACATTCATAGCCACTGCGAGTTTGATGGTGGCAACAGCAGCTAAAGCCCAGATAAAAAACGATGGCGGATTGGCAGCAATAACAAATAAGATAGCCCCCGAACGCACCACTCGCATAGTGCCAGCAGGTTCACAATCGGTAAACAACTTTTTAAATAAATGTGTTGGTTGCCAACTATGTGTATCGGTATGCCCCAACGAGGTACTACGTCCGAGCCTAATACAACCACAAATGTCGTATGAACGTGGATATTGTCGCCCAGAATGCACTAAATGTTCTGAAGTTTGTCCAGCTGGCGCAATAATCAAAATCGACAGAGCCGACAAATCGTCAACACAAATAGGTCATGCTATTTGGATAAGCAAAAACTGTGTACCTCTGACCGATGATGTTGAGTGTGGCAACTGTGCACGTCATTGTCCATCTGGAGCAATAACAATGATTCCATCCGACCCCAACAATCCAACATCGCACAAGATACCAGCCATCAACGAAGAACGTTGCATTGGTTGTGGAGCATGTGAGAACCTATGCCCTGCCCGACCATTCTCGGCCATATATGTCGAAGGTCACGATGTTCATCGCACCATATAACAATCATAAACCACAAAACTGCGAAACACATGGAACACAATATATCACGCCGCGAATTTATCAAACGACTAGGCTTAGGAGCAACTGCCGCCACTCTAATTGCGTGCAACAAATCAGAAAAACAAATAGATAGTAACATCGCATCGGACAAAAAGGATGGTGCAATGACATACCGCACTACCCCATCGACAGGTGACAAAGTATCAATCTTGGGATATGGCATGATGCGACTTCCAACAAAAAAAATAAAAACAGACAATGGAGTAACCGACGAAATAGACCAAGACGAAGTAAACCGACTTGTCGATTATGCCCTTGAACATGGTGTTAACTATTTTGACACATCACCTGTCTATTGTCAAGGAAAATCAGAAACAGCAACAGGTATTGCACTTAGCAGACATCCACGCAATTCGTACTACATAGCCACCAAATTGTCAAACTTCAGCCAAGCAGCATGGAGCAAAGAGGAGTCGCTCAGAATGTATCGCAATTCGTTTAAGCAACTGCAAGTTGACTATATAGACTACCTACTACTTCATGGCATAGGAATGGGTGGAATGACAAATCTATACAAACGCTATCTTGACAATGGTATACTCGATTTCTTGATGGAAGAACGAAAAGCTGGTCGCATACGTAATTTGGGATTCTCCTATCATGGCGACATCGAAGTGTTTGATTATCTACTATCAAAACACGACCAATACAAATGGGATTTTGTGCAGATACAACTCAATTACGTCGACTGGTTACACGCCAAAGAGGTTAATCCGAGCAATACCAATGCACAATACTTATACGACGAACTGCAAAAACGCAACATACCATCAGTCATTATGGAACCACTATTAGGTGGCAGACTATCAAAAATGCCTAATCACATTGTGGCAGAACTTAAACAACGCCACCCCAACGAAAGTGTGGCATCGTGGGCATTTCGCTTTGCTGGCACCCCCGAAGGTGTACTTACCGTGCTTAGTGGCATGACATATATGGAGCATCTGCGCGATAACATCAAAACATACTCACCACTCGAACCTTGTACCGCAGAAGAGCTGACGTTTTTGGAAAACATTGCAGGCAAATTTCTCAAGTTTCCACTTGTTCCATGCACACAGTGTCAATATTGCATGCCATGTCCATATGGCATCAACATTCCTGCCGTATTTTCACACTACAACAAATGTGTCAACGAAGGTAATAATCCACTTAGCACTGCCGATGATAACTACACAGAAGCTCGCCAAGCATTCCTCATTGGCTACGACCGCACAGTACCAAAACTTCGACAAGCTAATCACTGCATAGGCTGCAAACAGTGTGAAGCTCATTGTCCGCAAAACATTAAAATAGCCGACCAAATGGCTCGCATTGATTAATATGTAGAGCAATTAAAGAAAATTAAGTTTTAACAAGACGATATAGCACGACAACCATTTTTATCGGCGTTCGTAGAAAATTGGCGTAGTTTAGTCCACTTTTGATAATTTTGACTAAATTCGCCTACATTCAATAATAAAAACCATATTCATCGAAAAATAAATGGGATTTCTTAGTTTTCTCTTTGGTGGCAAATACCCATCAACCCAAAAGTACGAAGCAAGCCTCGAAAAAGAAGCCGCTGACTACGAGCGTTTTAAACAAATAGCATCATCGGCCGATTATGCCCGATTCAAAGAACTTGAAGCTACTGTCAACTCTAACGAATTCAAAAATAGAGTGCACAAACTGAAAACAGAACGCTTTAGCGATACCGAGGCTTATAAGCAAGAACAAGAATACAACAGATTGGCCAAATCTTCTGACTTGAAGATGTATACCAAATTCAAATCGAAACAACTCGACAAGCGTCTGGATATGGCTAAACAGAGCAATGAATATACACGCTACAAAGAGTTGGAAAGCAATATCAACTCACCTGAATTCTTGGCTCTGCAGAAACAAAAAGACTTCAAAAAAACAGCCGAATATCAGACACTAAAAGAGTATCAAAAACTCTACAAATCGAGTGCTGTAAAATTCATCAGAAAAACAGAAGCATCAGAAGCTTATAACAACTTCTTAAAAGTAGATGGTAGCGACAGACTAAAGAAGATGCAAGCATTGGAAGAGGCTGTCAACTCAAGCGAATTTAAAAAATTCAAAGCTGAGATGGAAGACTCGAAACGCTTCAAGAAAAGCGCCGAGGCACAAACCATTAACGAATATGAAACATTAGCTAAGAATAAAGATATTGTTTGGTATCAGAAAAATTTGGCTGCCAACACATTCAATGCTATTGCTAACCGCACACTCACATTCAACGACGAATTTACCAACTTCGACAAACAAAAATGGGGTGTGGGTTACTACTACGGCATTGCATTGGCTAATACTTCATATTCACTTATGAACGAACGCCAGACATTCAGTGCTAAAAACGTACGCAGCGTAGGTTCTGAACTCTTCATTGAAACACGTCGCGAAGATGCTAAAGGCAAACGTTGGAATCCTACCATCGGCTTCATTGATGGTGAGTTCGACTACACCTCATCGCTCATCAACACAGGTAGCAGTTTCCGTCAAAAATATGGTCGTTTCGACTTCAAAGTAAAAATGAGCCAAAGCGCACCTGTAACTCACAACATTTGGATGGTTGGTGAAAAACAAACCCCAATGATTAATGTTGTAACTTTTGGCAACGACAAAAAGAATATTCGTGTAGGTAGCGTATCGAACAATGGTGCAAAAACGGTTACTGTAGATGGCGCAAACTTCAGCGAGTATCAAATCATATCACTCATATGGACCGCAAATAGTCTTACCTGGTTCATAAATGGCAAAGAGGTATACACACAAAAGAGTGATATACCACAAGAACCTATGTACATCAACATCAGCAGCAACGTCGTTGCCGAGGGCGATACTCCCAATGCACAACTCGCTATCGATTGGGTTAGAGTGTACGAAATGAGTAAATAAAAAAACTTTGTAATTGTAATAACATCCAGAAGGTCTTGCCCCACAACAAAGTCGCAAGACCTTCTGAATTGTTTATAACCGCAAGCTAAAACTTAAAATGCAAAACAAAATCACTGCAATGCTGCTCCTCGTGGCAGCCATCGGAACTACTACTTCCGCTCAGAAAAAACTAACTCTCGAAATGACTGTGCCGGGTGGCAAAGAGTTCCGTAATTATTATCCATACGGCTCTTACGGCACGTTCACCAACGGTCACGACTACGACCCCGATAAATATTCAAGACCACAATCGCCAAATGTTTCGGCTAAGAATTTCGAGGCTATCAACAAGGGCAACGATTTGTATGTAGTTACGCCTACGAGCGACACCCTCAAGGTCAACGCCAAGAGCGAAGAGGGCGTTGTTTATGGTCAATCGGTTCACCGCAACGAATTTGGCATCAATGGCGGCATTTTCTGGTCGAACACGGGCGACCGTTTGGCTTTCTACCGCATGGACGAATCGATGGTTGGCGAATATCCTATCGTAGATATAACTACGCGCGAGGCATCTACTAAACCTATCCACTACCCTATGGCTGGCATGACAAGCCACGAGGTGTCGGTGGGCATTTTCGACGCCAATACGCATAATATTACGTACCTAAAAACGGCATCGCCCGTCAACCGTTACTTCACAAATGTGGCGTGGAGTGCCGACGATAAATACATAACCATTGCCGAGATTAACCGCGAGCAAAACCACATGTGGTTCAACGTATACAACGCTGCCGACGGTTCGCTGGTGAAGACGCTCTTTGAGGAGACGAACGCCGAATGGGTTGAGCCTTGCACACCGCCGCTCTTCATCAACGCCAATCAATTTGCGTGGATTAGCGACCGCGATGGCTATCGTCATATCTACCTATACAACCTCACCAACGGCCAATGCTCGCAGCTGACGAAGGGCAATTGGTGCGTAACGGAGCTCTATTGCTACAACGAGAAAGCCAAAGAGCTCTATTTCCAAGCCAATGCCGAAGGTTATCTTACTAAGGATGTCTACAAGGTCAACCTCAAGGGCCGCATTACCCGCCTGACCGAAGGCGTAGGCATACATAACGCTACCTTCAGCCCCGACAAAACGGTGTTCGTCGACAACTGCTCGGCTGCCGATTGCGCTATGAAGTCGACCATACGTAGCACTAAAGATGGCAAGCTACAACAGACCATTCAGACCATCGTCAACCCATACGAAGGCTTCGACCTTCCACAAATACAGACCGTTACGCTCAAGAGTGCCGACGGACAATACGACCTCACCGGTCGCCTCATCTTGCCTTCGGACTTCGATGCAAACAAGAAATATCCCGTTGTGGTCTATCTCTACGGCGGTCCGCACTCGCAGCTCGTCGATGCATCGTGGCTCTACGGCGCTTCTACGTGGAAACTCGCACTTGCCGAGCAGGGCTACATAGTATTTACTATGGATAACCGCGGCACCGAGAACCGTGGCAACGCCTTCGAACACGCCATTCACCGCCACCTTGGCCGCTGCGAGATGGCCGACCAGATGCAAGGCATCAACTACCTCAAGAGCCTTAGCTACGTAGATAGCGAGCGCATTGGCATTCACGGCTGGAGCTTCGGCGGCTTCATGACTATATCGATGATGCTCAACCACAACGACATCTTCAAAGCCGGCGTGGCTGGCGGTCCGGTGTGCGACTGGAATCTGTACGAGATTATGTATGGCGAGCGCTATATGGATATGCCGCAAGAGAATCCCGATGGCTATGCCGAGAACAACATCAGCCAGCAGACCGACAAACTGCGCGGCCGACTGCTCGTCATCCACGGCGACATCGACCCTGTGGTGGTTTGGCAAAACTCGCTCCGCCTGCTGCAAAATGCCGTCAGCAACGATGTCCTCATCGACTACGCCATCTACCCGCAGCACGAGCACAACGTCAGAGGCCACGACCGCGTGCACCTCTTCAAAAAGATTTTCCAGTATTTCGACGATTATTTGAAATAATTACTGGTAGAGACGTCACACTGTGGCGTCTATACTCTTTTATATGCTATATGTTATGTAGAGACGGAGCGGGCTCCGTCTCCACCCCAAAAATTTCCGACGTTGAGGAGATCCTTCGCTACGCTCAGGATGACAGCCATTGGTTTGAACAGATTATGCGGATTTATAATTTTACTTCCTAATTCACTCGAATCTCGTAATTAGGAACCGTTGATACAGAACTATTTAGCTAATTAGGTATTATCTACTTAGCTCTACCTTTACGCTCTTCCCATACCCTATTCCACTCTCTTTCATTACGCCATTTTATCACTGCACCCATTACGAAGACACTTACGACAACTGCCACAACTATCGACACCCACACTTTTCGCGTCAATATTAGTGTGCCTATCCAACCGACGATAAATGCTATCCATCCAAATAGGCAAACACCGCCCATGACACGATCGTCAATATCCTTCTCTATATCATACACAATCCTACCCGCCGCCTCATTCATAAACATTCCTGCTCGACGAGTATCTATTCTTAGTCGGTTACATAAATACTCCAACTTTGTCGTCTTAGTGCCACGTATTTCCACTATCAGCCAATGATCCTTATACTTTCCTCCTCTCTTTTTTCGCCTATACTCAAAATAGCACTTCTCTACATAGCACCACCTAACTATCCATTCATTTGTCTCTATCCCATTCTCGTCTATCCTCAAGAATTCCTTTTCATCATCATCCCTGTTCAATATCACCGCAAAGAAGAATCCTAAGAAAACTAAGAATGCAAAAAAATACCACTCATTCAACGCCTTGCCTTGTTCTATCGCCAAAAACAATAAAAAGGCAACAGAGACAGCATAGATTACCAAAAACCACCTAACCTCAACTTTCTCTTTCTTCTTGTCAGGCCTAAACTCTAACACCATCTTTGTTATGTCTGTTTCTCGATTATCTTTGGAGACCACCACTCTACGTTCTTTTCTCTTACAAAGATAATGTTTATCTTAAAGTTAAAAGGGTCAAGATAGAGTTACATCGCAACAAAAAACAATTGATTACACCTTGTGCATAAATAAATAAGTAATACTTTCGTGCTTGATAGGAGCTTTGCTACTACATATGACGTAGCAAAACGGTGATAATTACATTTGTCTAATGTTTTTATATGAAGTTACAAGTATGGATGTCGAGAAACGTCAAGCGTTGTTGAAAAAAATCTCAGATATATTGAGAAGAGTACATATGTACAATATGGCAAAACTCTTTTACCGACCTTATTATAATCACAACCTAAAAGTAGTAAGGCAGATTTGTGCATCGACTATCGAGAAATATAAGCATATGCAACTCACTGACGATGAAGAAAAAATACCTCGCACCATATATTGGCTATGGCTACAAGGAGAGAATAATTCTCCTGAGTTAGTAAAAACCTGTTTGGCATCATTACCTAAAGATTATAAAGTTGTTACGCTTAATAGTGATGATATTGAAGCATTGCCAATTGATGCTAATGTAAAAAAAATGCATTCTTCTGGTTTGATTTCTCATGCATTCTATTCTGATGTGGTACGAGCCTACTTACTTTCTCACCATGGAGGTATTTGGTGCGATGCAACTCTTTTTGTGAATAGCTTGCCAAGTGACATTGTTGATTATGATTTTTATAGTACCAAACGTAGAATTATTCATTCGAATCAGACGTTTACTGCTTCATGCTTCAATGCAGAAAACGCCAAAAGATCATATTGGACTAGTTTCTTCTTGGCATCAAAAAAAGGTAGTGTTGTTACCTCTTTTATGTACGATATGTTTGTTGCATATCTTAGTGCTACTCCGAAATTGGTTGATTATTTTTTGGTTGATTTGGTAATTCGTATTGGCTACGAAGATATTCCACTAATAAAACGTGCCATAGATTCAGTGCCTATTAATAATAATGGACATCTGCATGATTTGACACCCATATTGAATAAGGAGTTTAGCGATAAAACATGGGCTTTATATACACAAAACTCTATTGTCAATATATTCAAACTAAACTACAGAGTTAACTTACACACAGAACGACATGACACGTTCTATGCTAAGTTGAAATCTATTGTAGCTGAATAATACCTCTCAATAAACATCGTTCGGTATAGCCCCAAACAAGGTTTCTGCCCACTCTGATAATTACTTATGACATGAATAAGGTAAAGACAATATACGCCATTATAGTTACCTTTCTTTTGATTGGTAGTAATTGGAGTGCGCACAAAAGAATATGCAATTTAGAAGCAGATATAAATAAATATCGTAGCTATTATGAGAATCGTAGATTAGAATACAATGAGCAATTGGAAGATGCGAACTTTTATGTAAATCTTATTGATAGTGTTGTCTTTGTCGGTATGTCTGAAGATTCTCTAGTACACATATTTACAAAAGATACTATATGCTTGATAGATAAAGGGTATCTTAATGATACTTATAGCCATAATATTAATTGTGATTATGTGTATTACTTTGACAATATCGAATCGTATTTCATTATAAAGAATCATAAAGTTATAAGAACGCTAAATGATTGGTCATATTCATGCGGTATAGAAGTTGAACATTATTTCAAAACAAAGCAACGTTTGGGTTTTGA
Source organism: Bacteroidales bacterium (assembly GCA_045118595.1). Classification (GTDB taxonomy): domain Bacteria; phylum Bacteroidota; class Bacteroidia; order Bacteroidales; family Marinilabiliaceae; genus W3P20-009. The sequence goes on from JBGUYH010000137.1 coordinate 9,823, forward strand.
TTAATTCAATCGTAATATAGTTCGAAAACCTCCGTTCGGCTTCGCGTCTCGCTACGGCGCAGCAAATAGCAAGGCTCCAGCCTTGTGCATAGCTAAAAACAGAAAGCAATGAATAACCAAATACGTAATACAACCATTTCCATACAAGGCAGGAGCCTTGCTTTTAGAAAAGACGTAGGCACAGCCTACGATAAACGAGAGGCAATTTGCAATTTCAAACAGTCAAATTGGTGGATTTCAAAT
>JBGUYH010000138.1:0-9442 GCA_045118595.1 Bacteroidales bacterium
GACTTCGGTGATGGAACTACCTCAACCATACGTAACCCATCGCATACGTTCCAAGTGCCAGGTAACTATCATGTTGTATTGACCGTACCTGGACCTGATGGCATGGCATCCGATTACGATATGTATATCAGAGTCTACGACCATCCAACGGCAAGCTTCGACGCAGAACCACAACTCGTATACTTGCCTGACGATAAGGTATACTTCATCAATCGAAGTCTCGATGCAGAAGAATTCCTATGGTCGTTTGGCGACGGTGGAACATCGACAGAGAAGAACCCAGCATACCAATATTCAACAGCCGGACTTTACACTGTGACGCTGAAAGTTTGGAACGAATATGGTTGCGAAGCTGATACTACCAAAGAGAGCTTTGTTGAGGCCCGACGCGGTGGATTTATAGTGTTCCCGAACACATTTGCACCACGTAATGAGATACAAGGTAACCTCAGTATCTTGGGCATCAACGCAACATTCAGACCTGTATATCAAGATGTGGTAACATTCCACATGGAGATATTCAACCGTTGGGGTCAGAAGTTGTTTGAAACTGATGACATTAATGAAGGTTGGGATGGCCGATTCAACGGAGATCTTGTACCAGAGGGCATGTATGTATATACAGCCAAAGGCCGATTTGTAAGCGGTAAAGAGTACAACAAAGCAGGTCAGATAATGGTAGTTAAATAAGGGGAGGACACATAGATGAAAAAAGTGAATATAGAAGTGATAAAAAAAGCAGCAATCAGAGTAGTAGCTGTAGTGTCTGCCACCCTTATGGTTAACATAGTGTCAGAGGCTCAAGATATGTCGTTCTCACAAACATATCAAGCGCCACTTTACCTTAGTCCGTCGCAAGCCGGATTCACTAATGGTACTCGTTTTGGCATCAACTACCGTAATCAGTGGCCAGGTATCGGAGCTGTTTATCAAAACTATTCAGCTTGGGCCGATCTGTTCCTCGACCGATTCAAATCAGGGTTGGGCTTGCTTTGGATTTGCGATAACGATGGTAAAGGTCTGCTTGTTGATAATGAGTTCCGATTGCTCTATTCGTATGACATTACAATAACCGACAATTTGTATATGCGTCCGGGTATAGCTTTTGAATTTGGACAACGCAAACTCGACCAGTCAAAAATGATTTCATACACCGACATAACGTCTGATGGAAAATACGTCTATGGTGGGTCGAGCATCGAATTTGAGCGAACTCGCAAAAATAGATTCGACGCAGGTGCTTCGCTGATGGTCTACAATGAGAACTTCGGTGTGACGTTTGCCGTCGACCATATGCTTGAACCAGATATATCATTCACCGATACAAAAGATAAAGTTGGTTTTAAGTGGTCGCTCGACGGACAATACAAGATAACCTATGAACCCTCGTATCGAGGTTCTGAACCTAAGACGGTGACAATAGTAGCGAACTACAAGCATCAATACTCATTTAATCAGCTTGAATTAGGAGCTTATTGGTACTATTATCCTATTGAAATAGGTGCTTCGTATCGAGGATTGTTCTTCAAAGTAGCTGGTGAATTGTCGAATACAGATGCTGTAATTCCGAATATAGGTGTCAACTTCAACGTACAGAGCCGACACGCATTTCGAGTTGGTTATTCGTATGACATAACCATTAGCAATTTGTCATCGTTTGGTAATGGTGCACATGAAGTTTCGATTATCTACCGACTATTGCCTGACGACATGCGTCACAGAAGTTACAAGATGAAGCCAGTGCCATGTTCAGAGCCTATAATGGGCTACAGCTACACAGGTTCTGGTACTCGCTCGCGTAGTGGCTTTGGTTATAGTCGTCGACGTTCATCGTGGGGCCGAAATCATCGACGCCGATAATGTGTGAAATGTTTTTTATTGAATTATAGAAAGAAACCTCTCTGTTCTGTTAGAATGGAGAGGTTTTTTGTGTATAAAATGTGAGAGTGTTAATAATTAATTTAATAATTAAAATAGCCTGAAATGTTCTAATGGTTGAGTATAATAATCGAAATGTCGATAAACTTTGCCATTTTTTCGATATTATTTGCTCATAACAATAGGCATATTTACCTTTGTATCATATAAGACAACAACACAATAACACAAGAACAAATATTAGTCTAAATGAGGTTTTTTATTGCATTCATATTGTTTCTTACACTGGGACAGATTGTGGTAGGACAAACAATCAAACTCAGTGGTGTTGTTATCGATTCACGAACACGTCAGCCACTTCCTGGTGCACTTGCTATTGCAGTTGTTGATGGTCAGCAGCCCAAAGGTGAGACTACCGATGCCAATGGTAAGTTTTCATTCTCTGTAAAGCCGGGTAAGTATCAGTTTAGAGTTACATTCTTGGGATATGCAACATTTGAGAAAGAGATTAATGTAACAACTGATTTGAATCTTGGCACAATAAAAATGCGCACCGAAGATAAGCAAATAGAAGAGGTAAAAGCTGTAGGTGTTATGCAACGTCAAGAACAACGTGGCGACACAACCATATTTAATGCAGAGGCCTTCAAAGTAAATCCAGATGCCACAACTGAAGATCTTATAAAAAAGATGCCAGGTATGCAAGTTAATGGTAACACAGTGACATCAGGAGGTGAGAATGTAAAGAAGGTGTTGGTAGATGGCAAGGAGTATTTTGGTGACGATCCAATGGCTGCTTTGCGTAACATACAAGCCGATATGGTTTCTAAAATTGAGGTATATGATAGGCAGAGCGATCAGAGCCAATTTACAGGTTTCTCAGATGGTAACGAAGAGAAAACAATTAACATCTTAACAAAGATGGGTGTGCAATCGGGCTATTTCGGAAAACTATATGCAGGTTATGGTACCGATGATAGATACGAAGCTGGTGGTACTATTAACTATTTCAATGGTGAACATCGTTTTTCGGTTATCGGGTTGCTCAATAATGTTAATCAGCAAAATTTTTCATTCGATGACATAACAAGTTCGATGGGGAATATGGCTGGTCGGAGTGGAAAAAATACAACAGGTTCGATAGGTTTGAATCATGCTTTTGAGCGCAAGGATAAACTAAAAACAGAAGCAAGTTATTTCTATAACTATAATAAAAACGAAAATAGTAATCAGAGTTTACAAGAGTATTTTGAGAATAGCGATGACGATTCGCTTCATATCTATAATAGTAGTGAAATATCAGTAGGTAAAAATTATAACCATAGAGCCACTTTAAGACTTACATGGACAATTAACGAAAAGAATAGTATCATCTTTACACCAAGAGTAAGTTGGCAAGATAATAAGCAATCAAGAGACAAGTTGGGCGAAGATATGTACAATAACAATACATATCTATCAACACAACAAGGTAGTAATTCAACCACAATGGGTTTTACTGGTAATGGAAATCTGATGTGGCGTTATAAATTCGACTTGCCACGTCGTACATTGTCGGTGAGTGTAGGTACAAGAATATCATTGAAAGACTCGGATAAAGATTCGTATAACAACCGAATATATACCAACGATGACACACGTAGCTATAATACTACACAATTAACCAACGAAGAGAGTAACTCGTCGATGATAAACATATCGGCAATGTATACCGAACCTGTTGGTAATATTATGGCTTTGCAGGTAAATTATAGTCCAGCTTATACATATAGTAATGGCGATAGATACGTTGAAGCTGATACCTCCAACATAGGACAAACAAGCGGTACTGATTATCAGTTCTCACCATTGTTGAGTAACAAAAAAACATCAGAATATTGGCAACATAAAGGAGGAATTGGACTCAATATATTTAAAGATAAAACATTCAATGCAACCATTGGACTTGATGTACAACGCTCTGAACTAAGCGGAGAACAAGAGTATCCTATAGCAACAGAAGTGGATAAAAGTTACACAAGTTTGTTACCATCGATGATGATAAGATATCGCAAAGATAGAACAATGAATGTGCGAGTTAATTATCGTACATCGACAAGTGCACCATCGATTAATCAATTACAAAATGTAGTAGATGTTAGTGATACAAGAAAATATAGCGGAGGTAACGAAAAATTAAATCAGTCGTACACTCACTCATTGAGAATGATGTACGCACACAATAATCCAGAAACATCTAGAGGAGTGTTTTTTATATTTGACTATGCTGCAACCAAAGATTATATAGGAACATCATCGGTGATAGCATCAGAAGATAGTGTAATCGATCTCAATATAGTACTTCCCAAAGGAACTCAGTTCGACAAGCCTGTCAATATAAATGGCTATTGGAGTGTGCGAACAAATATAACACTTTCAAGTCCTGTGAAATGGCTTGGTAGCAACGTCAACCTTAATATGGGAGCAAATATGACGCGTGAACCAGGATTGTACAATGGACGTAAAGTAAAAAGCGACACATACAACCTAAATGGAGGATTGACAATAGGTAGTTCGTTTAGTGAGAATGTAGATTTTACATTAAGTTATAATGGAGGTTATAATGTAGTAAAAAGCACAACAATAACATCGCGCAACTATAATTACTACAACCATTCAGCAAGTTGTAATGTAACATGTTTGTTTTTTACACGTTTAACGTGGACGAATAGCTTGGCTCATCAATTAACTCAAGGTATGGGTGCAAGTTACGACCAGAGCTACATCAGTTGGAACGCATCGCTTGGTGTGAAGATGTTTGCCGATCGACGAGCTGAATTGCGTTTGCGAGTTAATGACATATTAGATAACGCAAAAAGCGTTAGCAGAAATATACAAACAGCATATGTGCAGACGACGCAAAGTGATGTCTTGCGTAGATATGCAATGCTGACATTTACATACAACATAAAGCCTAAGAATCAGCAAGGGCAGCAAGAACGACAATGGAATGGTGATGGATTCCGCAGAATGGGTCCGCCACTAGGAGGTATGCCACCCATGGGCGGTCATATGTAAATGATAGAAGATATTGATTTTTGTTTTCATGCTCATACTCAGAATTAAGTCCCCCGGCCTGTGATAGTGTTTCCGGGGGCTATTTTTTTATATATGTTGAAAGGATTTTAACAATATGAATAGGATGTATTTTTTTCTATCTTTGCACGATTATGGGAAAGAATAAGAAATTACAGATAGAAGAGATGGGGCGCATTTCGGTGGCTGAATTTAAGAGTGCCGATAAAACGCCTATTGTGGTTGTGCTCGACAATATCCGCAGTTTAAATAATGTAGGTTCGGTATTTCGCACGTGTGATGCAATGCTTATTGAAAAATTAGTGCTGTGCGGAATTACGGCTTGTCCACCTTCGCAAGAAATACATAAGACGGCTTTAGGAGCTGAAGACTCTGTAGAGTGGGTGCACTATGAAAGTACACTTGATGCTGTTGATGCTTTGCGTAAAGCTGGATATATAGTATGTAGTGTGGAACAAGCTCATGGTAGCGTAGCGTTGCAAGATTTTAAGTTCGATCCAACTCAGAAATATGCTATTGTTATGGGCAATGAAGTGAAGGGGGTACAACAAGAGGTGGTTGATGTTTCTGATATGTGTATCGAAATACCACAGTATGGTACAAAACATTCGTTTAATGTGTCGGTTACCACAGGTATTGTACTATGGGAAATGTTTAGACAATGGAAGTTTGTCAGATAGTTTGAAAAATGTTATTTTTGTTCCCCAAAAATCGAAAAAACAATGGAAAGACAACTCTTTATTTATAATACTCTCACCCGTTTTAAACAACCATTTAAATCAATAGTTCCAGGGCGTGTTGGTATGTATGTATGCGGTCCAACAGTCTATGGCGATGGTCATTTAGGACATGCTCGCCCTGCTATCACATTTGATATACTCTATCGTTATCTATTGCATTTGGGTTATAAGGTACGTTACGTGCGAAACATTACTGATGTAGGTCACTTGGAGCACGATGCCGATGAGGGTGAAGATAAAATAGCAAAAAAAGCACGTTTAGAGCAACTCGAGCCTATGGAAGTTGTGCAGCACTATACATTGCGTTATCATGAGGCAATGAAAAAACTCAATGTGTTGCCACCAACTATCGAACCTCGAGCATCAGGACATATAATAGAGCAAATAGAGTTTGTGAAACGCATACTCGATAATGGTTTTGCTTATGAAAGCAATGGTTCTGTTTATTTCGATATAGAAGCATATAGCAAGAAGTTTAAATATGGTAAACTATCAGGACGCAATGTTGAGGATATGCTTGAAACTACTCGCGATCTTGATGGACAAGAGGAAAAACGTCATACCTGCGATTTCGCTTTGTGGAAAAAAGCACAGCCCGAGCACATAATGCGTTGGTCATCGCCATGGAGCAATGGTTTCCCTGGTTGGCATATCGAATGTTCTGCTATGGGATGCAAATATCTGGGCGAAGAGTTTGATATACATGGTGGTGGTATGGACCTTGTGTTCCCACATCATGAGAGTGAAATTGCACAATCGGCAGCTGCACTTGGTCATGAGAGTGTGCACTATTGGATGCATAACAACATGATAACTATTAATGGGCAGAAAATGGGTAAGTCGCTTGGTAACTTCATTACACTCGACGAATTTTTTAATGGTAGCCACAAAGATAAAGATGGCAACGAAATGCTCGAGCAAGCCTATTCACCAATGACCATACGTTTCTTTATCTTGCAAGCACACTATCGTTCTACTGTCGATTTTAGTAACGAAGCACTGCAAGCATCAGAAAAGGGATTGGCTAAGATAACTGAAACTTATGCTCGCCTAATGAAACTACAACCATCCGATAAAACAACAGTTGATGTGGCAGGTTTGCGCGATAAGTGCGAAGAGGCTATGTGCGACGACTTGAATACACCTGTTGTAATTTCGCACCTTTTCGATGCATCAAAAGCTATCAATACAGTGGCTGACGGAAAAGGTACAATAAGTGAAGCCGACCTCAGCGAACTGAAAGATGTGTTCAGAACGTTTGTGTGCGATATACTTGGCTTGCAGATGGAAGAGAGTGGTAGTAAGAGTAACGAAGCTTATAAGAAAGCTATTGATTTATTATTGTCGATACGACAGCAAGCCAAACAAAACAAAGATTGGGCTACCAGCGATAAGATACGTAATGAAATGGCAGCCATAGGTTTTAACGTAAAAGATACAAAAGACGGCTTCGAATGGTCGCTTTGATAGCGTTATAAAAATATAGCATAATATTAAGAGACGCTACACCACAAACGCTGTAGCGTCTCTTTTCAAAAATATAAAAACCGAAAAGATATGAAGACCAAAGAAGAAATTGTAGCCAATTGGCTTCCCAGATACACAGGTCGTCCGCTCGATGGCTTTCCTCGTTATGTGTTGCTTACCAATTTTCAGAACTATGTTGAGATGTTTGCCGAAACATACAATGTACCTATTATACGCAGCAACATGCCTAACGCAGCCACAGAAGATGTAGTAATAATCAACTTTGGAATGGGTAGCCCCAATGCTGCTACCATAATGGATTTGCTAACTGCCATACGTCCTAAGGCTGTTTTGTTTTTGGGTAAGTGTGGCGGTCTGAAGAAGAAAAATGAAATAGGTGATTTTATTTTGCCCATAGCAGCCATTAGAGGTGAGGGTACATCGAACGACTTTTTTCCACCTGAAGTGCCAGCATTGCCAGCCTTCTCATTGCAGCGAGCAGTGTCGTCGGCAATACGCGATTTCTGTTTCGACTATTGGACTGGTACCGTTTATACTACCAACCGACGTGTATGGGAACACGATGAGGCCTTTAAGCACTACTTAGAGTCGATACGAGCCATGGCAGTTGATATGGAGACCGCAACACTCTTCACCGTAGGATTCCATAACGAAATACCAACAGGAGCACTTCTACTTGTGAGCGACCAACCTATGATACCCGAAGGTATAAAAACAGCCGAGAGCGACAAGAAAGTGACAGCAAATTTTGTTAAGCCACATCTCGAAATAGGTATAGCTGCGCTTAAAGAGATAGCTTCGCAAGGCAATTCAGTAAAGCACCTCCGATTCTAAGTACATTATAGTTATGGCCACAACGTTCGACAGCATAATGAAAGAACTCCAAAGTGGAGTTTATGCCCCAATCTACCTACTGATGGGAGAAGAGCCATATTATATCGATGTGGTGTCGGACTATATAGAAAAAAATGCACTTTCTGATACCGATAAAGCCTTCAATCAATCGGTTTATTATGGTAATAAAGACGTTAAGTTGAAGGATATAATACATGATGCTGTACAGTTTCCCATGATGGGTGACCGACGTTTAGTGATGCTAAAAGAGGCACAAATGGCCGACCGATTCAAAGATGCTATAACTGATTTGGGAAACTACGCTGAGCATTATGTTGAAACAACAATATTTGTTATTTGCTTTAAGGGTGGTTTGCTCGATAAACGGTCGAAGTTTGTAAAGACAGTTGAAAAAGTAGGGCGTGTGTTGGAATCGGCTAAGTTGTGGCCAAGTCAAATATCAGCATGGACTATTGAGCATGTAACATCGGTTGGTCTTGGCATTGAGCAACGTGCAGCCGATTTGATAGCCGAACATATTGGTGCAAACCTCTCTAATATAGCCTCTGCAGTGGCTAAATTGAAAGGTGTATGTGCAGATGAAAAGAAGCAAACAATTACCGTTGATATGGTAACTACGCACATAGGTGCGAGCAATGAGTATAATGTTTTTGAATTGCGTGATGCCATATTCTCACGTAATGTTCCGAAAGTGAATCGAATATTAAAGGCATTTGCAGGTAATGAGAAACAAAATCCGATACAGAAAATAACACCATATCTGTTCGGTTGTTTTCAGAAATTGTTTGTCTATAATACCATTCCAGATAAGCGTCCACAAGCAGCGGCACAAGTGTTGGGAGATAGAACAGTGTTTGCTCCCAATAACTTTTACGAAATGGGGAGGAAAAATAATTATACAAGGTTAGTATGCCTAAAAGCTATTGAATTGCTACGTGAATATGATATGAAATCAAAGGGATATAAATCACCGCAAATATCATCAGGCGATGCTCTTCAAGAACTTATTTTCCGCATAATGAATCTATAATTCACCATTTTTGGTGCTTTCTTGTATAAGCAATAAAATATTTGATAATTTTGCACAGACAAATTGATAGAGGGCTTTTAGCCTTTCTTGAATTAGTTTGTTCGTTTGTGAATTGCTGGACAACGGTCCGCATTTTTGTTGTGTTAAGGGGTTTGTGAGATTATATCTTGCAACCCTTTTTTTTATTGTGTTACACATAAGTATGTATACTCACTCTTTTTATCAAAATTAGAAAGTAATCGGTTGATACCCAGCATAACGTATAATTTCACGTTTTGAATTGATAATAAAAAGCACCTGCAACAAACTATGTGTACAAACATAGTGTATTGCAGGTGTTGTTATAAAATAGGGCTATCCCAAACGTTTAATGCAC
>JBGUYH010000139.1:0-26793 GCA_045118595.1 Bacteroidales bacterium
TTATGCCCTTTGTGGATAGCTTCATCGTAGATATAAAAGATATGAATCCCGCTATTTATCAGCGTTATACGGGCATAAGCAACGAACGTGTGATGAACAATCTACGCCTTTTGGCTGCCAATGATCTGCAAAGCAAATGCACCATCCGCCTGCCGCACATCGAAGCGTATAACACCGCCGATGACGTAGCCCGCAGCAGAACCCAGCTTCAAGAGATGGGTTTCAACAATTTCGACGAGTTCAGATATAAACTTATAATTGTCAAATCTACTTAACAAACTATACCACACCTATCTATAAATGCATAAAAAAGAGAGACTACCTTGACAAAGATAGCCTCTCTTAACACATTTATCTATTTTCAAATTTTACTTCACTTCCCAAATATCATTTGTTTCAAGTAGTTCTGCAAAGTTGTGATACTTCTTGGCAGCTTTCACTTCTTCAATCTGCGCTGTTACACAGTCGTCATATGTTGGTGCATCTACATCGCGTATCACACCCAATGCAACAGGGAATCCATCGCCATTGCCCATTAGTGCCAATTTGAGTTGCAACGTATTGTCTTCACACTTTGCATCGTGCACCAAAATATCTTTTTCGGTGATACCATTTTCGCCAATCTTCACTACTTTGAGTCCAAAACCATCTTGTACAAGACCATATTCATTATTTTCACCAAAAATAAGAGGCTGACCATGTTTAACGTAGATGGCATTTTTCTTTCTAACATCTGGTTTGTACACTTCATCGTGAGTACCATTATTGAAGATAACGCAATTTTGCAATATCTCGCACACAGCTGCGCCCTTATGCTGATATGCCGCTTTAAGAATATCGACAGTACCAACGGCATCGGTAGCAACGGCACGAGCGAAGAAATGTCCACGTGCACCAAAACAGAGTTCGGCAGGACGGAATGGATCTTCAACAGTTCCGTATGGACTCGACTTACTAACAAAGCCACGGGGCGATGTTGGTGAATATTGACCTTTTGTCAGACCATAAATACGATTATTAAGCAATATCATATTAAGGTTAATATTGCGTCGATTAGCATGAATGAAGTGGTTGCCACCAATAGCTAGGCCATCGCCGTCGCCACTAACTTGCCATACCGTCAAATTTGGATTAGCAATTTTAGCTCCTGTTGCAATGGCAGCTGCACGTCCGTGTATGGTATTCATACCATATGTAGCCATATAGTGAGGCAAACGGCTTGAACAACCAATACCTGAAATAACAGCTGTATTCCATGGTGCAACACCTATTTCAGCCATAGCTTTATGCAACGCTGCAAGGAAAAAATGGTCGCCACAACCAGGACACCAACGTGGTTGTCCTTTTTTGAAATCGGCTACTGCATATTCGCTCATAATTCTTTCTGTTTTTATGTATTAAACAACCACTTATTTCTTTAATATCTCATTGAATGCTTCAACAAGTTCTTCAACCACAAACGGCTGACCTTTAACTTGGTTAAACTGATAAGGAACGAAATTGTCAACCTTCATACGAAGCCAACCTGCAAATTGTCCCATATTCTGTTCAGCTACAACCACTTTCTTAGCACTCTTGAGCACTGATGCCGTATTCTTTGGCAGTGGATTGATATATTTAAAATGTGCCAATGCCACCTTCTTCCCTTCACTCTTCATTTGTTCCATTGCCGCACGCAAATGACCATATGTTCCACCAAAACCCACAATAAGCAAATCAGGATTTTGTTCACCAATGAGTTCAACATCGGGCACTTCTATCTTGTCTATTTTTTGTGCGCGCAAACGTGTCATGAGGTCATGATTCTCAGGATCGGTACTGATAGCGCCTGTTTTATTATCTTTCTCAAGTCCACCTAATATATGTTGGAATCCTTCGCGTCCTGGGACAGCCCAATAACGAGTACCATTCTCAGCACGCATATATGGTGTCCATGTGCCTTTTAACTCTTCTGGTACATATGGAGGATTGATAGCTGGGTATTCAGCCAAGTTAGGCAACTTGAATGCACCTGAACCATTAGCTACATAAGCATCGGTCATAAGCACAACAGGTGTCATATGTTCGAGTGCTATTTTACAAGCATCGTAAGCTGCATCGAAGCAGTCGGTTGGCGATGTAGCAGCTAATACAGGCATCGGACTCTCGCCATTGCGACCAAAGAGACATTGCAACAAATCGGTCTGCTCACTCTTAGTTGGCAAACCTGTTGCAGGACCACCGCGCTGAACATCGAGAACTACCAATGGCAACTCCATGATAACAGCAAGGTTCATTGCCTCCGACTTCAAACAGATACCAGGACCTGATGTTGACGTAACTGCCAATGCGCCAGCAAACGAAGCTCCTACCGACGAAGCACAACCTGCTATTTCGTCTTCGCACTGCACTGTTGTAACACCAAGCGACTTATGCTTTGAAAGTTCGTGAAGCACATCGGTGGCTGGAGTAATAGGGTACGAGCCTAAATATAATTTCAAACCAGCCTTTTCTGCTGCTGCTATGAAACCATATGCTGTGGCTTTATTACCTGTTATATCCATATATCTGCCCTTCACTTTGGTCTTCGACTCAATACGATACACATTTGCTACCGATGAATGAGTATTATGACCATAGTCGTAGCCTGCTTGAATAACTTTGATATTAGCCTCAGCCACACCAGCTTTCTTGGCAAATTTTTCCTTCAAGAAATTGAAAGCTATATTCAAGTCTCGGTCAAAAAGCCAACATACCAAACCAAGAGCAAACATATTGCGGCACTTCAAAATACTCTTCACATCCATACCGCTATCTGCTAAGCAATCCTTTACCATTGTTGATATTGGACATGCAATAACTCTATCGGGATCAATACCCATTTCACCCAGATAGTCATCGGTTTTAAAAGCTGCTTTTTCCAAATCGCTCTTGCCAAAACTATCGGTATCGATGATAATGGCTGCACCTTGCTTAGCATATTTATATTGTGTCTTGAGTGCTGCAGCATTCATGGCTACAAGCACATCACATTTATCGCCGGGTGTATATACCTGATTTGCACCAATGTGTACTTGAAAACCCGAAACGCCTGTTAGTGACCCCTGTGGTGCACGTATGTCGGCTGGATAATCGGGGAAGGTACTGATACTATTGCCTACGGTTGCTGAGATGGTTGAAAAAATATTCCCTGCCAGCTGCATACCATCACCAGAGTCACCTGAGAAACGCACTGCTACCTCTTCGCGCTCTTTGATTTCTAATGTATCTGCCATATCGTCTTTTGAAATAGTTAAATTGCTATACTGATAGTGCAAAATTAATAATTGATAAGCGATATACAAATATAATCTGTAATAATAACTATTTTTTAACTCTTGGTATAAAAATAAACCTTGCGTTAATTACATATATATACAATGCAATAAAAAAAACGCTGATTAACTTCATGTGTTAATCAGCGAATGATAATTTTTATGATTAAAAGGGGGAGTTGTCATTACCAAATATTGTAGTTTGCCCCACACTACTATTACCAAATATTGTATTGTGTTGGTTATATCCAGAACCATTCATGCCCCATGGTGGATCATCTTCGTTGCCAATATCCCACGGAGGCTCCATAGAACCTGTCATCAATATGCTAACTGCGTCGATAACAACAATGTCAATAGTGGGTTTACTATATTTGCGTAGCTTTTTCATTTACTTGTATTTCTACAAAAATTTGGAATTTCTTTTCTATATATGAGAATTTCTCCTCAAACTTTTACTACATCACTACAATTTTCATAATTGTCGTTCATGCAGCAGTACTAACTCCAACAATATAAATATTTTGCTTTGCAATGGCCATATAAGTTTCTGTACTATTTCATAATGCCATATTTTACCACCCTACAATCAGTTAGCTTCTCACTCAAATTTGTAACATGCGTTATTGCAAAACAATTGTTAATTATTGTTGTATTAACAACAAACCAATACGTATTTTCTTCACATAAGTTTAATATATTACCATTTTTATAAAAAATGTAAATAGACTTCTATCGTATTATCAAATTCATCGATATTGATACTCAATAGCAACACTACTCAATTTAATACTATTGCCATTACATAGTCTACTGCATTAGGTCTATAAATTACACATCTCACCACGTCCAATTCACATTGGCGTAGAGGTTGCGACCTTTTTGGGGTATGTTGTTCCAATCGGAATAGGTTGAGTAGTTGCGGTCGAGGAGGTTTTCGATGCCTACAATGAGCGTGAAGGTATACTTGCCAATGTTTTTAGCGTATTCTGTATTGACATTAACTATGTGATACGCTGATGTTTGCGTCTCGGCATACTTAGGCGCATAGTTCACTTGCTTGGCTGCACCAAGTGTTGTTAGTTGCGCTTTGAATCCGCCCAACACATAAGCCAGAGTGGTGCTGTATTCCACTGGGGCAATGAGAGGCAGCGGTTCGTTCTCGTCATCTTTACCACGCCCGTAGCTCAGTTTCGTAGTCCAAGTGAGATGCTTACCGAAATCGTATTTAGTTGAGAACGAAGCATTGACGATGGTTGCATTGGCAAGATTGCGATAGACCTTAACACCTTCAGCACCAATGGTCATGGCACTTAGGCGCGACTCACCGCGACCAATTATGTAGTTAGAGAAAAAGAACGCGTTGACATCGGCAGAGAGCGTCAGCGCACCTCGGTGAAACGCAACCGACGCATTGGCTTCAGTGGCCGACTCGTTGTGCAAATGCGGATTGCCGATGTAGTCGAAGCGGTCGAAAGTGTTGTTCAGGTAATATCCGTAAGCCTCGGTAACCGAGGGTGCTCTACTACCCCAGCCTCCTCCAATGCTTATTTGCCAATAGCGAGGCAACCACGCAAGGTGAGCCGCCACGCGACCTGTGAGTTGGTTGTAGCCCTTTTGCATGTGCGGAAAGAAGACCTTTTGCGCGTTGTAGCCCTCGTCGTTGTTGAGTTGCTGATGTTGTGCAGCCACCTTGCCCGAAACGCCAACCGACAGATTATGTAGCAACTGAATATCATCGTCGAAAGCGATACCGCTGCAGAGCGAACCAACATCGGGCCACGTAACCATATACATTGGCGCAGCTCCGTCGGGATACATAGTCATGTCAGCAAATAGGCGATTGTAGTAAATATCGTAGTTGAAGCGCAACGAATGGTGTTCGGTGGTAGCGCTCAGCAAGCTATACATACCTATCGTCTTGCTACTTCCGGGCATATCCATATGTATGAGCACATCGGGGCGGTGCGTATCGTCCATATTATGTATCAGTCGATTAGCATAAACCTTTGTCTCCAACGAGTTTACAAATCGGTCTACATACGTATGTCTATAGCTAAGCGAAGCAATGATAGCCTCGGCCTTCGCCACGTCCATAGCCAAAGCCGGATAACCAACGTTGGTGGCGCAATCGTAAATAACAGCACCCTCAACAGTTTGATTTTCTGCTGGTCGGAAGCCAAAATTGCAAAAGGCATTGACCTTCTGAAACTGTGAGAAATTGAGTTCATCGCCACCACCAATTTTATAATTATCGGCATGACGAAAAAATGCGCCAAAATTTGTGTACGCCCTATTTGTCGAAACCGAAGCATCGGCACCATAGACCTGCAAATGGCCATTGAATTCGTGTCCCACAGAGATGTTCGTTCGCCACGGCTGCCCCACAAAGCCCACACGACGCAAACGCAAATCGAGACTTCCGCCTATGTTGCCCGTAGATTGCGGATTGCCAGCCAAACCCGAATTGAGGTTGACCGACTGCAAATTGCCACTCTCTACATACGACGTAACGGGGTCCATCTTGTCGGTGCAAGCGTAGAAAATCTTCATGCCATCAATGGTGACCGACAGACGTTCTGTCTGCATGTTATTCACCACGGGTTCCCACGCATAACTACCGCGCCTAATAAGTTCTACATGCGACAACTCGCGCAGATGCTCGTCGATGCTTGCCACCGACCCTTTCGCACTACGCTTTTTTCCTATGGCCGAACTACTGATAACCACCTCATCGAGGTTTTGGCTCAACAAGATGGTATCAGGCTCAGCAGATAAACAATTTATAATAGATAGAAGGATAGGTGTTAGCATCTCACTATATATTGATTATCACCGAATTGAACTAATTTATACTAACCTAATTCGTTTCATTCGTAACTACCAAACTTCTACTAATTCAACGAATTTTAGGCAAATACTTCGTATTAATTCGGTGATACTTTTTTTCAAAACGTATTTATATCGTAACGTCCCAAAAGAGTGAACTAAATCCGTCGCTATCCTCATCGCCACCAGCCACAATTTCGTTGGTAGCAGCATCGCGAACGGTAAGATGAATGCGCCACAAGCCCGTCATAGTCAGGTTGATAGTACCTACGTATGAGCCATCATCTTGCAGAGTGAGCTCAGTGTTGTCGGGCGACGAGTGGTTACCCATGTCGGGCATAGTGGGCACTTGCTCAATAACAAACTTCTCGTTTGCAAGCTGATACGGATTGGTCATCGGAGTAGATTTCAACGATACGTATGCCTTAATCTCGTTTTTGCCAGTTTGCCATTTATTAGGCTCTACCAGCGAAAGGACGTAGACATTGTCGTTAGATTTGAACGTTTTGAGCCATGCCTGACCATCGGCCAAAGCATCAACGGTGACAGTCTTTTCGAATGTTTCAGCGCCCTGTTTTATGATGTTCAAATCGTAGGCAAAATTCCACTTATCCTCACCTTCCGACGGCATCATGAACGACACCCAAGTACGTTTCAGAGCATCAGGCGCACCATCTACAACAGTAGCGTTGCCGCCAACGGGAGTGGAGTGCTTCATGGTTTTCTCGCCCATTTTCATCGTCATAATAGGCGTAAAATTCTCGATGCTAACATCTTTCACATAGTTGCCATTTTTGAGCTTCGTAACCACAAAATAGATATAGTTGAAGCCCGTTTGCAATTTACCCGTCGAGGTGTAGGCATGGAAGCGATACGTACCGTCGATAGTGTCGGCCAACTCGGTTACCTCTTTCAAATTTTTCAAATAACTATATACAATATAGGCTTCGCCTACCGAACAACACTCTACGTCGCCATCGATAGTTATTTCATTTGTGAAGCCTTCGTCGATGATGTCATCATTCTCGTTGCAAGCGGATAATAGAACTATGCTAATAAAAAATAGGTGTCTGATACTTTTCATAATAAACGATATGGTTAAATAGTTTAATTAGTTGTTGTTGTTTAATGCAAAACTACTCTCTATACATATGAACACCAATACCATAGTAACGGCATTTAGCATCACACATATTTGGTAATTAATCTAATCACACTTCATCATCATCAAGTACAAAGAAGAAAAACAACCACACAAACAATTATAAATCAATATATTACATTGTATTAATAAAAAATTATTTAAATTTTATAATAAATCTCTTTGAAGTTTCAAAACATTATATATACATTTGCAATGTATTAATCAACTAATACACCGACATAATTATAACACCGACATAATTATAACACCATGATAAAGTTTGAAGATGTAACATTTGGCTATAAGAGCAAAAAGGTGTTCGACAACGCCTCGTTTGAGCTCGCTGAAGGCAATGTGTATGGTTTGCTCGGCCTCAATGGCGCCGGCAAATCGACAATGCTATACCTTATGAGCGGATTGTTATTCGCCGAAAGTGGTAAGGTATCTTTTGATGGTTACGATATGCGTCAACGTCATCCGGAAGCTTTGAGAGACATATATATAGTACCTGAAGAATTCTCGCTGCCAAACATGACGTTTGATAAATATATCAAAATCAATGCGCCTTTCTATCCTCGCTTCTCTATGCAGATGCTCGAAAAGAGTTTGGCGGCTTTCAATATGACTCGCGACCTCCATTTGGGACAACTCTCGATGGGTCAGAAGAAGAAGGCTTTTATGTGTTTCGCGTTGGCTACCAACACTCGTCTGCTACTTATGGACGAACCAAGCAACGGCCTCGATATCCCATCGAAAAGCCAGTTCCGCCGCGCCGTAGCCGAGTGCATGAGCGATGACCGCACCATTGTGGTATCGACACACCAAGTGCGCGACGTGGAGAATCTGCTCGACCGCATTGTTATTGTAAATGATGGTCAGATGCTTTGCAACAAATCGACACTCGAGATAAGCAGCAAACTGAATTTTGTGCAGGTGGGCGTAGGTCAGACGGTTGACAATGTTGTCTATATGCAGCCTTCAACAATTGGTTCGGTGGCTGTGGTGAAGAATACGGGCGAGGAAGAGACTCCGCTCAACATCGAACTCTTCTTCAACGCGATGCTTGCCGAGCGCGAGAAGATGAATGAAACGTTGGGAAATTGAAAAAATGAAGATGTCATCCTGAGCGAAGGATCTCCAGTAAACAGAGAATCAATAAAGATTCTTCGCTACGCTCAGAATGACAAGACAAAATAAGTAATTCATAATTCGTAATTATATGAATAAGTATTTATCAATAAGCCGTTTGCGAATGTTATTCCGCCACGACTTGACATCATACGCCAAAGAAAAAATAATGGTAGCTGCACTTATTTTCGTGCCTACGCTCTTGGCTTATTTCATTAGCGAACATATTATGTGGCTTACGGTTATGCTGTTGCTCATATCGCTCTTCACTGCGTTGTTCGCTCCATTCTATTTGGCTTCGCACATCTGCGCCAACATGCGCACCAAGCAAGATGCTATTCAGTTTGCAATGTTGCCAGCCACCAACGTTGAGAAGTTTCTTGTACGCTTTGTCGATTACGCATTTTTGCCAACGGTAATAGTTATAGTGGCAGTAGTTGCCATAGGCTTGGTGACAGGATTCCTTTACAGCCTGGGACACTTCGATAAACTTGTAGAAGCCGTTGATTTCTTTATGAATAATTGGGATCAAGACGTACGCGAAGTGTTGAATACATTCTACGAACATCTATTCTCATTCGAGGCCTTTAGCTTCCTGTTGCTAATATTTATGTCGTATGGTTTTGACATCTCGATAGCAGTTCTTGGCGGCTGCATATTCAAGCGCTTTGCCTTGGTGAAGACGTGGCTATGCTACTTGCTTATCGCCGTAACATTCGGAAGCTTCTTCGGTGGCATGTTAATCCATCATTTCGATGCTGCATTTATTCGTTTCGATTCTGATAGAATATTTATGCTAAAGGAGATATGGACACAGATAGGCATTTTCGCGGCACTAATAGCGGCAGCCCTCTATGGTTCGTACGTACTATTCAAACGCAAACAAATCCTTTGATAATTACAAATTACGAATTCCAAATTACGAGTGGGGGGGAGTCCTAAAACTCGTAATTCGTAATTCATAACTCAAAACTAAAAAAATGGAATTCAACGAAAATAAAACCATTTACTTGCAAATAGCCGACCGCATTTGCGACCAGATATTAGCAGGTGAGTTCGGCGAGGGCAAACGCATACCATCGGTTCGTGAGGTAGCGGCTGCGCTGGAGGTGAATCCGAACACTGTTGTCCGTTCGTTCGATTTCCTGCAGAACAACGGAATCATATTCAACAAGCGCGGCATG
The DNA here is from genome assembly GCA_045118595.1 of Bacteroidales bacterium. Classification (GTDB taxonomy): domain Bacteria; phylum Bacteroidota; class Bacteroidia; order Bacteroidales; family Marinilabiliaceae; genus W3P20-009. The sequence goes on from JBGUYH010000139.1 coordinate 9,579, forward strand.
GGTTACTTTGTGGCCGAAGGTGCTGCCGATAAAATTCGTGGCATAAGAAAGGAGATATTTATAAAAGAGTCGCTGCCACAACTTTTTGTCGAGATGCAGAAATTGGGTCTGACTATCGACGACGTAGTGAATAACTACAACACATTTGTTTCAAACGATAACAAACTATAACACCCCATATGATACACTTAACTGACATCAACAAAACCTACAACAACGGTGCACCATTGCACGTGCTGAAAGGTATCACGCTCGACATCAACAAAGGCGAGTTCGTCAGCATCATGGGCGCTTCGGGTTCGGGTAAGTCGACACTGCTCAATATTTTGGGCATCCTCGACAACTACGACACTGGCGACTACTACCTTGCCGATAAGTTGGTGAAGAACTTGAGCGAGAATCAGGCCGCAGAGTTTCGCAACAAGCTTATTGGCTTCATCTTCCAGTCGTTCAACCTCATCTCGTTCAAAAACGCTCTTGAAAACGTGGCTCTTCCGCTCTATTACCAAGGTGTGAGCCGCCGCAAACGCAACGACCTTGCTCTGGAATACCTCGACCGTCTCGGCCTCAAAGATTGGGCGCATCACATGCCAAGCGAGATGAGTGGTGGACAGAAACAGCGCGTAGCTATTGCCCGTGCACTAATCACCAATCCACAGATTATCCTTGCCGATGAGCCTACTGGTGCGCTCGACTCGAAGACTTCGGTGGAGGTGATGGACATTCTGAAAAGACTGCATGAGGAACAAGGATTGACCATTGTGGTAGTTACGCACGAAAGTGGCGTTGCCAACCAAACCGACAAGATTGTACACATCAAAGACGGACTAATTGGCGCTATTGACGACAACCGCAACCACGACAAAGCAATGGAGTTCAAATAATTAATTACGAATTTCTAATTACGAGTTACGAGACAATAAACGCCTCAAAAATGGGAACTCGCAATATGTAATTCATAACTCATAATTAAGAGCATGTTTGAAGAAATTATATCATCGCTACGTCGTAATAAGATGCGCACAGCCTTGACGGGTTTTGCAGTGGCATGGGGCATATTTATGCTTATTGTGTTGCTGGGTGCGGGCAACGGCTTGGTGCATGCCTTCGAAGCCGACTCGAGCAAGCAAGCCATGAACGCCATGAACGTCACGCCAGGCTGGACATCGATAGAGTATCAGGGCTTGAAAACAAATCGTCGCATACGCCTCAACGAAGCCGACATGAGCGATTTGAGAAATAAGTTCGACGACAAAATCATCGACATTCTTCCTACGGTGAGCGCTGGCGGCATGAAGGTGAGCTACGGACAAGAATACGTAAGCACTTCGCTCAATGGCGTTTATCCCGACTATCCTAAAGTGCGTCGCATAGAGCTGGACAAAGGTCGTTTCATCAACCAAATAGACATCAACGAAGAGCGTAAGGTGTGTGTGCTTGGCAACAAAACGGTCGATGTGCTCTTCCCTAACGACGAGCCTGTGGGCAAATTTGTCAAGGTCAACGATTTGTACTACAAAGTGATAGGCATCTACACCGACGACAACACTTGGGGCACGCAAGAGGTGCTTGTGCCATTCAGCACACTCTCGACCATCTATATGAAAGAGGGCTATATCAACCGCATGGTAATGACCACCAAGAACCTCACCAGCATTGAGGACAACGAAGCCTTCGAGACCGATGTGCGCACATTGCTTGGTCAGCGCCGCAAATTCGACAAAGACGACACCAATGCCGTGTGGATTTGGAACCGCATGACGCAATACTTACAAGTGAACGGTGCTCTTGACATACTGAAAACAGCCATCTGGGTAATAGGCATACTTACACTCATAAGCGGCATCGTGGGCGTGTCGAACATCATGCTCATCACGGTGAAAGAGCGTACCCACGAGTTTGGCATCCGCAAAGCGTTGGGCGCAAAACCACGTCAGATTTTGGTGCTGATAGTAGCTGAGAGTATCGCCATAACAGCCTTGTTCGGATACATAGGTATGGTGGCTGGCGTAGGCGCTACGGAGCTTATAAATATGGCAGTTGAGCAGATGGATAGCGAAGCCTTCCGCGACCCAACTGTCGACATCAAAATAGCTATCGAAGCTACGCTGACGCTCATTATAGCAGGCACAATGGCAGGCTTCTTCCCCGCCAAACGCGCCGTAAGTATTAAGCCTATTGAAGCACTAAGAGAACAGTAATCAATTGAGAATTCATAATTCATAATTACAACTGTCATCCTGAGCGTAGCGAAGGATCTCAAGTGAACAATAATCCACAAAGATTCTTCGCTTCGCTCAGAATGACAGACAAGATTAGAACTCGTAATTCGTAACTCGTAATTCATAACTAAAAATATGCGTTTCGACAGAGATACATTAACCGAAATTCTCGACACACTGACGCGCAATAGGTCGAGGAGTCTGCTGACGGCGTTCGGAGTGTTTTGGGGCATATTTATGCTCGTGCTGCTCTCGGGCGGTGGCAATGGACTCAAACAGATGCTCTTATCGCAGTTTGACGGTTTCGCCACAAACTCGGGCTTCACCTTCTCCAACAATACCAGCATGCCATACAAAGGCTTCAACAAAGGACGCTACTGGGATATTGATCGCAAAGACCTCGATGCCATTCGCGACAATGTTGACGAAATAGATGTCATTACTGGCGAATCGTCGGTGTGGAGCAAGACTATTGTCTATAAGGATAATAAGTACAACGACTGCACCGTCAAAGGTTTGGAAGCTGACTACAACAGCATCGAAAATCAGCCGATGAAGTACGGTCGATTCATCAACGACATCGACAATCGCGAGAGCCGCAAAGTGGTGGTGCTTGGTAAGCAAGTCTATGAAGCGCTCTTCAAAAAGGGCGAAGACCCATGCGGCAAATATGTCACTATCGATGGTATTCACTACTGCGTCATTGGCGTGAGTGTGAGCGAGTCGAACATAAGTATAAACGGCAGCACAAGCGAAAGCACCATGATACCGCTGTCAACGCTCGTCAAGACGTATAACATGGGCAGCACGGTGCACGTGATAGCCTACACCGCCAAGAAGGGCTACAAGGTGAGCGACATAGAGACAAAAGTTGCCGACTTGCTCAAGTCAATTCACCTCATTCACCCCGACGACAAGCAAGCCGTGTCGGCTATCAACGCCGAAGAAATGTTTCAGATGATGGACAACCTCTTCATTGGTCTCGACATACTTATATGGATGGTTGGTTTGGGCACATTGCTCGCCGGTGCAATTGGTGTGTCGAACATCATGATGGTGACTATCAAAGAACGAACCTCGGAAATTGGCATACGACGCGCCATTGGTGCTCACACGTCCGACATCTTGCTGCAAATAATAGCCGAATGTTTGGTGCTGACAACCATTGCAGGTTTGGCGGGGCTGTCGTTTGGCGTGGGTGTGCTCAACATTGCCGACACAATCATATCCGCCAGTCAGGAAAAAGAATGTGGCTTCTTCATCGAGCTATCTACGGGCATAGGTGTAACTATAGTGCTTGCAGTGCTTGGTGTGTTGGCTGCTCTTGCTCCCGCTCTCAGAGCTATGGCCATAAAACCTATTGAGGCAATGAGAGAAGAGTGACGAATTGAAAATTGACAATTCATAATTCATAATTCATAATTGACAATTCATAATTACAACTGTCATCCTGAGCAAAGCGCAGGATCTCATAAGCGATAGAATAGTCATAATTACAAAGATTCTTCGCTTCGCTCAGAATGACAATGAATATAAAATTGAATATTAACAAACTTATAACTATAAAAAATGAAACGCTTTTTCAGAATTGCATTGCTCGTAATTGTAGCACTTGTATTCATTTGGACATTCTACTTCCTTTGGGCTAAGGGTCAGCCTGTTGAGCTTGTTTACGAAACATCAAAGGCTTCTTTCGCCAACATAGAAAAGACTACTATTGCCACTGGCAAAATTGAACCTCGCAACGAAATCAATATTAAGCCTCAGATTTCGGGTATCGTGGCCGAGATATACAAAGAGGCTGGACAGAAGGTGCAAAAAGATGAGGTTATCGCTAAGGTAAAGGTCATTCCAGAAATGGGTGAACTCAACTCTGCCGAAAGCCGCTTACGTTTGGCTCAGATTAGCTACAATCAAGCTAAAACCGACTACGAACGTGTCAGCAATTTGCACGCCGATAAGCTCATAAGCACCGAAGAGTTCGACAATGCCGAAGTTGCCCTCAACAAAGCCAAAGAGGAACTTCAGACCGCCGAAGACAACCTCGAAATTGTAAAGACAGGTATCAGCAAACGTGCAGCCAACGCCAGCAACACGCTTATCCGTTCAACCATTACAGGTCTCATCCTCGACATCCCTGTAAAAGTTGGTAACTCGGTTATCCAAGCCAACACCATGAACGACGGTACTACCATTGCCACCGTTGCCGACATGAGCGACCTCATCTTCAAAGGCAAAATTGATGAGACGGAAGTTGGTCGCCTTAGCGAAGGTATGCCTGTGAAAATTACACTCGGCGCTTTGCAAGATGTTAAGTTCGACGCCAATCTTGAATTCATCTCGCCAAAAGGTGTTGAAGAGAATGGTGCTAACCAATTCGAGATAAAAGCCGCAATGCATGTACCAGATAGCATAACAGTTCGTTCGGGCTATAGCGCCAACGCCGAAATTGTACTCCAAAGCGCCAAAGGTGTGCTCACCGTGCCAGAGCGTTCGCTCGAGTTTAGTGGCGACTCAACATTCGTATACGTACTCACCGACAGCGTTCCTACTCAGAAATTCGATCGCAAGCAGATTACCATCGGTATCTCCGACGGCATAAATATCGAAGTGAAAGGTGGCATTGCCGAAGGTGACATAATTAGAGGAAACGCGAAGTAATTGACGATTGTACTATTTACAATTCGACAATTGAAAATTGACAATTCATAATTACAACTGTCATCCTGAGCGTAGCGAAGGGTCTCAAAAACGACAGAATTCTCATAGCTGATTCTTCGCTTTGCTCAGAATGACAAGGTTAGAATTCGCATTTCAAAATATATAACTCCATAACTTATAGCTATTATGAAGTATCTCGTTCCGTTGCTATGTAGTGTTGTCGTTTCGGCAAATGCGCAAGAGCGTTGGTCGCTCGAAAAATGCGTCAATCATGCCATTGAAAACAACATCAGCATCAAGCAGCAACAAAATACCATAGAACAGAGCAGCATTGAACTCAATACTGCCAAAATGAACCTCCTGCCAAGCGTCAATGCTTCGGCAAGTCAGAGTTGGAGCTTCGGTCGTGGTCTGACGATGGACAATACCTACGCCAACCGCAACACCTCCAACACCTCGTTCGACCTCTCGGCCAACGTGACGCTCTTTGCTGGTATGCAGAAGATAAACACCATCAAAGCTCGCGAGCTCAATCTACAAGCTGCCACTGCCGACTTGCAACGCGCCAAGGAGGATATGGGCATCAACGTGGCTCAGTCATATCTACAGACACTCTACACCGCCGAACTTTTGCAAGTGGCTAAGCGTCAGGTGGAATTGAGCAAAAACGTGTTGGAGCAAAAACAGAAAATGGTGCAGAATGGCAAAGCCTCTGAAAGCGATGTTGCCGAAGCACGTGCTGCCGTTTCGCGCGACGAACTAAGCATTGTGCAAGCCGAAAACGATTACCATTTGGCGCTGCTCGACCTTAGCCAATTGCTCGAATTGCCTTCGCCCGAAAATTTTGCTATCGAAGAGCCCGACACCACAGCCCAGCTCATGGCCATCGCCTCTATCGACGAAGTCTATGCCGATGCGCTACGCAACAAAGCCATCATCAAAGGCGATGAGAGTCGCATAGCAGCTGCCGAGAAGAACGTTAGCATTGCCAAAGGCGGTCACAGTCCCACGCTCAACCTCTCGGGCGGCATTGGCACCAACTACTACAAGACGAGTGGCTACGCTCACGACTCGTTTGGCGACCAGCTCGACCAAAACTTGAGTAAATACATATCGCTATCGCTCAACATACCCATATTCAACCGCTTTGCCACACGCAACGAAGTTCGCACCGCACGCTGTCAAGTGGAGAATATGAATATGCAACTCAACGCCGACAAAAAAGCGCTCTACAAAGAGGTGCAACAAGCCTACTACAACGCTGTGGCAGCCGAGAGCAAATACGGCAGCAGTTTGTCGGCCGAAGAGAGCGCGCAAGTAGCTTTCAACCTAATAACCAAGAAGTTCGACAACGGCAAAGCAACTCAAACCGAATACAACCAAAGTCGCAACGAATGGCTCAAAGCCGTAGCCGACCGCATTCAAGCTAAATACGAATACATATTCCGCGCTAAGATTTTGGAATACTATCGTGGAGCATAACAAATACTAAATAGAGGTTTTTAATTGCGCATTTGCACTAAATGCTTCTCGCTACTCGTTGTGAAATGGGTAGCGAGATTTATTTTTTTTTGCATTCTAATAACCCTTCACTACAAAACAACCATACTTAATAGCTGCTGACATTTGTGTATCGGCATAACGCTCAATAGTAAGCGCACCTGCTATTGGTTCAATAGCATCAGGTGCTATAGCGAACCCCGATTGCGAGGGTTTTTGTGGCAAAATAATTTGTCTCCCCAATTTATCTACCACAATGCGCGACTGCGATGCTTGATTAGTTCTAAACTTAAAACCTAATATTTTTTCCACTCGCTTAGCTACATCGTTATTAGGTATATCTGTACCTATGTATGCGCCAGTTAATAGAGTTGGAGTCGACCATAATGCTATCTGTTCCAACTTATCAAGAAACGCATTTGTATATATTGCATGTCGAGATTGCATATCGCCATACCACGACGTTCGCTGATTAGACAACCAAATATGTATAAAATCAAAAGATTGGTATGATGAATTTTCAAAAAAATCTTTACTCTGCGAAACAAATGAATAACGCCCAACCATTTGTTGTACCACATCTGGCACATCATCAGTATGGCTTCCAATAAACGATTCGCCTTCAAAATTGGCAAACGAAGCTCCCCAACCTGGTGCATCATCATCGAGCCACTGACTTTGTGGATTAAAATCGTATTGATTACCACACTTAAAAACATCATTACCCCACCCTACATTTTGCTCTAAATGACTAAGTAAACCACCAAATTGTGCAGTACTAACCACATCGGGCGATGATAAACGATCGTAACCATCTACAAATAAAGCTCTTGGCAATCCTTTTTTTAGTGATGCACTAAGCACTTGTGAAGGAAACGAACGACCACCTACATTTTCAGCCACAACACGATAACGAACCAATGAACCATCGTCAACTTGATGAACAATGGCGAATGTATCTGATGTTGATGCTATAAATTTGTCGTTAGCGTACACAAGATAACGCGTTGGAATTGCTGTCGACTCAAGCCCATCGACGGTAGGTTGCCATACTAGTTGTAGACTATCAGACGCCACCTGCTGCATACCAAAACACTTTACTGGCAAAGGTTGTACGACAGCGCTCTTACCACAAAAAAAGCGCAACAACCCTTTATATATCGCCCTACATACATCGAAACGGAATTGCGGATGCAAAGCGTAACGTATGTCGGTAAGGTTCTGATGCGACAAGAGTTCGATTAGTACAGATGGTACATCTTGCCTACGCGCTTCAGAATAACCTTTATCCCAAATACCTCGTTGTGCCCACTCTTTACACCATGTTGCTCGCAAATCGCTACAAATATTCTGTTCAATCATTTGTGCCAGATCACGAGCCATATTTCGTGAACGTCCATCTGAATATTTACCTTTGCCATTACCTGTATTTACTATTGTCAGTGTACCATACACCGAGTCACCTGCAGCAATACCAGCATCGGTATGAAACGCTATCGATGCATCTATGTGCAAGCTTTTATTATTCATCAAAGCATTAACCCATTCACCACGCCCATTAATGTCATCTGTATAATCGTTGACACCGCCACTTAAAGCATACACTTTTGCTGCATCAAAGCCATCGGTTTGCATATAATAACGAGCACCTTCCATCCAACTAGGCATACCACTCGTCTTTCCATTGCGCGCTACACTACCCATTCCGCCACCAAGCCTAACTGCATCGGCCGACAATTGCCCACAACCTTTCAAAACAACACTCCATTTCCCAGAAAAATGATGTCTACCCAAATAAACCCACATTGATCCTCCTTTACGCTCATCGACAACATATGTGGTAGGACCACCATCATGATACACTGTGAATCGAGCCGACTGTGAATTGCTCGGATGAGCAACATAACAAACATATACAGCATAATATCCCATTGTATCAACACCTGAGCTAAACACAATAGAATCGTTATCCTGCATATTACATATCGTTGCAGTTCCACTAACAAACGGATTATCAAAACCTGTGACTATATTACATTTGCCATAGCCTTTTACTTTTCTAATATCACTTGCACCATATATTGTCATTTCTGTATCATCTGCCACCGACATGGCACTCTGAATATCGCGTTCACGAGGCATAACTACATAAGCACCAGCATTTTCAAGCATAGGAACAAGCATAGGCAGCACGAAACTTGAACTAAGTATATCTTCAACAGTAGTAAACAAGCGAGCTCGCTGCCACTCCCATCGGTCGAGCGAACGTTCATAGTATCGCCCATGACTATTCCATACTGCAAATGTTCGTCCACTCAATGCAGCATCGGTAACGTCTGCTCCTTCGCGTTTTACAAACACACAACCATCTGATTGAGGCCACAAGTGAGGCAAAATGGATTTCAAGTTCTTGCCTTCGACCATAAAACTAACATTCACATTCGGCTTGCCTATCCACAAACGAACCGAATCTGTCATCTGCTGCAAAACATCGCTACTCAACATAACCTCTGATGCCTGCTTACTGAATGTTATTTGCACATTATCACCTATAGCTATCGCACTAACCAATGCTATAGGTTTTAGCGTTGTACGCCAATATTTCCCTGTTAGAGTTTGTATGAGCGCTTCGCTATCTATTTTATCTTTTACACTTTGCGAAAATGATATTGTTTCTAATCCAAATATTGTAATAAGTATAGTTACGCTCTTAATGATTCGTATCATACGATATGCTTGTCTATTATCCGTATTTTTTATCAAAATCGACACAAATATTACCGAGCACAAAAATATGAAACATAGAAACAAAATATGCTACATTTGTAAGTTTATAACTCACCAATCTTTAACAAGATTGAAAAACGTTAACAAACACAAACTTACTCAACAGTTGTACGTAAACATTTGCATATTTGTGGGTCACAAAAACTCAACTGCCGTGAAAATCTTTGCTCTACATATTACTGCCATTATTGCATTCTTATTTGCTAACATTGCAGAACTACAAGCTGTCAGCAACAAAGACAACCGCATACTCATTATTAGTTCGTACAATCCAGAGACAGCAACAAACGCTGAAGTAATCGACGAGTTTACAAACTACTATGACAAGCATGGCGATGGCTATGCCATTGTGATAGAGAGTATGAACTGCAAAAGTTTATCAGAAGCCTCAACATGGACAACTCGCATTCGCAACATCATAAAAAGATATTCCCCTGCTGATGTGCGTCCAGCAATGATAATACTACTTGGTCAAGAGGCATGGGCTTCATACTTGTCGCTTAAACCATCAGAAATAATGGCAAACACACCCGTTATGTGCTGCATGGTTTCACGTAACATAGTCAGAATGCCATCCGACACTTGCAACATTGAAACATGGATGCCACATAGCATCGACTACACTTTTCTCAAATCTCGATACAACGTAGTTGGCGGCATATTATATGAATATGATATTGAGAAAAATATTGACCTCGTTCGCAAACTATACCCCGACACCAAAAACATAGCCTTACTCACCGACAATAGCTATGGTGGACTAACCCTATTAGCCTACCTCAACGACTATATGCTCAAGCACAAAGAGTACAACTTCATAAAACTCGATGGCCGAAGTAAAACAATATACTCAATGAGCGAAACCATCGACAAATTACCCGACAAAACAGTAATGCTACTTGGTACTTGGCGTGTAGATAAAACAGAGAGTTTCTATGTAAAAAACTCGAGTCGCATCCTAATGGAAGCCAATCGCAACCTCCCCGTCATATCTCTCAGTTCACTTGGTATGAAATTTTGGTCGGTTGGTGGATATATGCCTGTGTATAACCCACAAGGTGAAGATATTGCTCGCAAAGTGATAGAATACTTCGACAACCAAAATAACGGAAAAACTACACCCGATCTAATAACATTCGACGATAATCACTATCTGTTTAATCGAAATCTACTCGAGCCATTATTACAAAATACCGATTTCCATATTCCTGCAGGAGCCGACTTTGTTAACAATGACAATACATTCTACGAAACAAACAAACTCATAATCAACTGTGCAATAGCTGCATTCATTGCACTGCTATCTATCTTAGGTCTGATATTTTGGTTCTTAGCGAAGACACGACGGCTCAATGCACAACTACGTAGCTATCAAAAAGAGTTGCTAATTCAAAAAGAAAAAGCTGAAGATAACAACAGAAAAAAAACAGCATTTTTGGCCAATATGAGTCACGAAATACGCACACCTCTAAATGCCATTGTAGGCTTCACCGATGTACTCACCAACGACCCATCGCTCTCCGATGCTGAACGCAAACAGATAAACGACATCATATCGCAAAACTCACAAATGCTATTGGCACTTATCAATGAAATACTCGACATGGCACGCCTTGAATCGGGTAAAGTAAAATACGCCATCAGCACCTGTGATGTAGTAAACCTCTGCCGCGACATTCTAACAACATGCAAAGCAGCTGCTAATAGGAACGATATAGTATACAAATTCGACTGCGAACTTAACGAATGCACAGCCGACATCGACAAACAACACATCAAAGAGGTACTAATCAACCTATTAACGAACGCTAATAAATTTACAGAATATGGCGAAATAACACTAACATTCCGCCGTCTTGAAAATATGCTCTACTTTGCCGTAAGCGATACTGGTATTGGTATTCCACTCGAAAAAAGAGAAAAGGTATTCGAACGATTCGAAAAAGTAAACGAAGAATCGAATGGCTCAGGCATCGGATTAGCACTCTGTAAGAGTATAGTTGAACACTTCAAAGGACGTATTTGGATCGATCCACAATACAACGAAGGCGCACGCATTTGCTTCACCATACCATACACCTCACCCGATAACAAAGTGGCTATAAAATAAAAACGCATCAACACATAAACTATGTGTGATGCATGTTATATATACCAACCGAAGTGACCTCGAGGGGAATCGAACCCTTATCTGCAGAACCGGAATCTGCCATTCTATCCGTTGAACTACGAAGCCAATAAACGTTGATTATTGAGCCCCAATGTGCGCAATAATTCAGCCGCAAAGGTAGGAAATATTGTCGAAACTGCTTAATTTTGCGCGGCAAAAATAAAAAATTACAAATGTACAGAACTCACACTTGCGGCGAACTCCGCATCAGCAATGTAGGCCAAGCCGTTACGCTCGCCGGTTGGGTGCAGCGCACACGCAAAATGGGCGGCATGACATTCGTCGATCTGCGCGACCGCTACGGAATAACACAACTCGTATTCACCGACGAAATAGACGCCGATTTGGCCGATAAAGCAAGTCACCTTGGACGCGAATATGTACTTCAAGTTACAGGCAAAGTAACCGAACGTGCTAACAAAAACCCTAAGATGCCCACTGGCGACATCGAAATTGAAGCAAACACCATAAACATACTCAACGAATCGCTCACACCTCCATTCACCATTGAGGAAAATACAGATGGTGGTGACGATTTACGCATGAAATATCGTTACCTCGATCTCCGACGTGAAGTAGTACGCCGTAATCTTGAACTTCGTCACAAATTTGCATTCGAAGTACGACGTTACCTTGATGAACAAGGATTCCTTGAAGTTGAGACACCAGTGCTTGTCAATTCTACACCAGAAGGCGCACGCGACTTTGTTGTACCAAGCCGCATGAACCCTGGTCAGTTCTATGCATTGCCACAGAGCCCACAAACACTTAAGCAACTCTTGATGGTTTCTGGTTTCGATCGATACTTCCAAATTGTAAAGTGTTTCCGCGACGAAGATTTACGTGCCGACCGTCAACCTGAGTTTACACAAATCGACTGCGAAATGTCGTTCGTTGAACAAGAAGACATTTTGCAAATGTTCGAAGGTATGAGTCGTCACCTCTTTAAGAGCATCTTAGGCATCGACATCCCAACATTGCCTCGCATGACTTGGGCTGATGCTATGAAATATTATGGTTCAGACAAGCCCGATACTCGCTTCGAGATGCGCTTTGTTGAGCTTATGGACATAATGAAAGGTAGCGGATTCTCAGTATTCGATAGTGCAACATATATTGGTGGTATCTGTGCCAAAGGTGCAGCAACATATACACGCAAACAACTTGATCAACTCACCGAATTCGTAAAGCGTCCGCAAATTGGTGCTAAAGGCATGGTTTACGCTCGCATCGAAGCAGATGGCACAGTAAAATCAAGTGTTGACAAATTCTATCAGCAAGATGTACTGCAAAAGATGAAAGCAGCATTCAATGCTGAACCTGGCGACTTAATTCTTATTCTTAGCGGTGACGATGCTATGAAGACACGCAAACAACTTTGCGAACTTCGCCTCGAAATGGGTAACCAACTCGGTTTACGCGACAAGAATAAATTCTCATGCTTGTGGGTCATCGACTTCCCTATGTACGAATGGAGTGACGAAGAACAACGCCTTATGGCCATGCACCACCCATTCACATCACCTAAGCCAGAAGACATACCTCTGCTCGACACCGACCCTGCTAGCGTACGTGCAAACGCATACGACATGGTTATTAATGGCGTTGAAGTGGGTGGCGGTTCGATTCGTATCCACGATGCAAAATTGCAACAAAAGATATTTGAAATATTGGGATTCACACCTGAGCAAGCACAAACTAAATTTGGTTTCTTGATGAACGCCTTTAAGTATGGTGCTCCACCTCATGGTGGACTTGCTTATGGTCTCGATCGTTTCGTTAGCCTATTTGCAGGATTGGATTCTATTCGCGATTGCATTGCATTCCCTAAAAATAATCAGGGTCGCGATGTTATGCTTGGTGCACCAGGCGAAGTAGATCAGAAGCAACTCGATGAACTCAACATCGATGTTCGTCCTCTTGACAAATAATCGACCAACCTACACATAAAAAAGTCGTTCTTGAAAAACAAGAACGACTTTTCTTTTATAGAAAAAAACACACAATATTACTCTTGAATAGACTTATGTTCTAAAATATTCTCATAAGCCTGTTTTGCGGCACTTTGCTCAGCCAATTTCTTAGTTTTCCCGTGTCCTGTTCCAAGTTGTTCATTCTCACTATCAAGCACACAACACGAAAAATTATATTCACCACCGCTTGTGCGGTATTTCTCTTCCACTTCAAACCTGATAACTCGTCTTTGCTTTTGCGACCATTGCAACAATAATGATTTATAATCAGTATTTGCTACTATTGTCGCATCAATTAAAGCATCATTAGCAATATATTTTTTTGTGAACGATTTAGCTTTTTTCAGACCTCTATCGATATAGATAGCTGCAACAAATGCCTCCAATGCATCGCCTGGCAAATGTGTCTTGTCAGCCTGAATACCACCACTATAACGCAAATATTCGCCAATTCCGAGCTGCAAGGCAATAGTATTTAACGAATGCCGACTAACTAATTCACTACGAATTTTCGACATACTACCTTCATCCATATCAGGATATTTTCGGTACAATATGTCGGCAACAAGAAGATCAAGAACAGCATCACCCAAATATTCAAGACGCTCGTTATGAAATGGTCGCCCCTTACATTTTCGCATAACCGATTTATGCACAAATGCCTCACGAAATAGATTAATGTTACTGGGAAGAAAACCAGCTGTTCTACAAATAAAAAAATAAAACTTTCTTTCCTCTCGGAAAAAAAGTTTTATTATGTCTGTCAATTTCACAGTCAAAATCAAATAGCCTTAAAGACTACTGTTGAGTTGTGACCACCAAAGCCAAACGTGTTAGAAAGGGCTGCTTTCACTTCACGCTTCTGAGCTTTATTGAATGTAAGATTCAATCTACTATCAATATCAGGATCATCTTCGAAGTGGTTAATAGTAGGCGGAACAATTCCGTTTTCTATTGTCTTCACACATACGATAGCCTCGAGTGCACCAGTAGCGCCCAAGAGGTGACCTGTCATTGATTTGGTCGAACTTATATTCATCTTATAAGCGTGTTCGCCAAAGACGCTCAGTATTGCTTTGATTTCACCCTTATCACCAAGTGGAGTCGATGTACCATGAGTATTCACGTAATCGATATCCTCTGGCTTCAGTGACGCATCTTTCAGAGCATTCTGCATAACTCGACGAGCGCCCTCACCTTCTGGATGTGGAGCTGTGAGATGGTATGCATCACCCGAATAAGCAGAACCAGCTATTTCACAATAGATGTGAGCGCCGCGCTTTTTCGCATGTTCATACTCTTCAAGTACAAGACACGCTCCACCTTCACCCATTACAAAACCGTCTCTATTTTTATCATAAGGACGCGATGCTGTTTTGGGGTCGTCATTGCGTGTCGATAAAGCTTTCATTGATGAGAAGCCACCAACTCCAGGCTCAACCAACGCTGCTTCAGATCCGCCTGTTACGATAGCAGTAGCTTTGCCCAAACGTATTATATCAAGCGCCGATGCTATTGCATTGGTTGATGACGCGCAAGCTGCTACTGTGCCAAAATTCGGACCTCCGAGGCCATATTTTATAGAAATATAACCTGGTGCTATGTCGGCTATGAGCTTAGGAATAAAAAATGGGTTGAAACGAGGTGTGCCATCGCCTACGCAATATTCCTTCACTTCATTGAAGTAGGTAATAATGCCGCCGATGCCAGCTCCCCATACAACACCTATTTCATTCTTATCAACGGCTTCATTATCAAGAAGCCCTGAATCTTTGATAGCCTCATCGGCAGCGACAACCGCATATTGGGTAAAAGGATCCAATTTGCGAGCTTCTTTGCCGAAATAAGCAACGGGGTCAAAACCCTTGACCTCGCAAGCGAACTGTGTCTTGAATTTGGACGCGTCGAAGCGAGTGATAGGGGCTGCGCCACTAACACCACTGATCAAGCCCTGCCATGTCTCTGCCAAGGTATTCCCAAGTGGGGTGATGGCTCCCAGACCTGTTACTACTACTCTTTTCAACTCCATAATTCCGTACCGCAGTTTTTACTTATTGCTCTCTATGTATGCGATAGCATCGCCTACAGTTCCTATTTTCTCTGCTTGATCGTCAGGAATTGTGATACCAAATTCCTTTTCGAACTCCATGATAAGTTCTACTGTGTCGAGTGAATCGGCACCAAGATCATTAGTGAAGCTTGCAGTTTCAGTAACCTCTGCTTCGTCAACTCCTAATTTGTCTACGATAATTGCCTTTACTTTTGATGCAACTTCTGACATAGCTTTTAGTTTTAAAGTTAGTAATATTCTAAATTCTCTCTATTGTTTTCTGAACAACTTTGCAAAGTAAATCAATTGTACAATATTTTTCAAACACTATGCCCAAAAAATGTACCTACACCTCCAATTTTTTAGTTATTTTTGCTTTTGATTTACAATAGCAATATTTAATAACAAACAGATAGACAGTTATTTAAGTATTAATACACTACAATAGAGATAAAATGCATCTAAATGACGCCTAATTATTAAAAAAACTTAAGCACAAGAGTTATAAAACACATACCTTATTATATATAAGCAACATAAAACTGTACTATGACAAATAATATCAATACCAGACTTATTATTATGAATTGGATGCAATTCGCTGTCTGGGGAGCATACCTCACCTCTATGGGAGGTTATTTAGCACATGTCGGATTGGGCGACAACATTGGCGATTTTTACTCAATACAAGGCGTTGTTTCTATTTTTATGCCTGCCATTATGGGTATTGTTGCTGATAGGTGGATACAAGCACAACGCTTACTCGGCATTTGCCACTTAACAGCTGCTGCGCTTATGGCTTACGTGGGATATATAGGTTCGACACAAAGCAATATAAACTTATCTGATATATTCCCATATTATACGCTTTCAGTGGCTTTTTATATGCCAACTCTCGCCTTATCAAACTCGGTATCGTACAATGCACTAGAGAAAGAGGGACTCGATACGGTTAAGAGTTTTCCACCTATCAGAACATTTGGCACTGTTGGTTTTATTGCATCTATGTGGATTGTCGATTTATTGGGTTATCAACAATCACACATGCAATTTTTTGTAAGTGCTGCATGGGGCATTGCATTAGCCATATACTCACAAACACTTCCAAGTTGTCAAACATCGGCAAGTGCAGGCGAAAAAAAGAGTATTTCTGAGGCATTAGGATTAAAAGCGTTTTCTCTTTTCAAAGAGTCAAAATTCTTCCTATTCTTTCTATTCTCTATGCTATTAGGCGTATCGTTACAGATAACAAACGGATATGCGGGACCATTCATACAGAGTTTTGGAGCCGATCCTGAGTATCAAGGTGCATACTTTGTTAAGCACTCAAACTTGCTCATATCGCTCTCACAAGTATCAGAAACACTATGCATATTACTAATACCATTCTTCCTTGGCAAATTTGGAATCAAAAAAGTTATGCTCATTGCTATGCTTGCTTGGGTGTGCCGATTTGGTCTCTTTGCTATAGGCTACCCAACATTCCCGGGCGTACTATGCTTAACACTATCGATGATTGTATATGGCGTTGCATTCGATTTTTTCAATATATCAGGTTCACTATTCGTTAACGAATCTACAGACCAATCGATACGCTCAAGCGCACAAGGACTATTTATGCTAATGACCAATGGTTTGGGAGCTACAATAGGTACTCAATCGGCACAACTTGTTGTTAACCATTTTACATCAAACAAAGATGGATTACAAGTGGGTGATTGGGCTACAGTATGGGGCATTTTTGCTGCCTATGCGCTTCTTGTTGCCATAGCTTTTGCTATTGCTTTTAGAAACAAGCAAAAGGCGTAAAACATTCATAACATTGTACATTAGAGCATTATTGACTACATTT
>JBGUYH010000140.1:0-5269 GCA_045118595.1 Bacteroidales bacterium
ACTTGGTCACCATTAGGATATTTCTGGGTCATCGAAAGCGAGTCTTTACCAGTTGGTATGTTGATACCAAGATCACACACGAAGTCACTCATTGCTCCCACAGCATTGTAGAGTCGGGCATCTTCGCCTTTCTGCTTACAAGGCCACATCCAGTTTGCTGAGAGTGAGATACCTTTGAGTCCGTGTGTAAGAGGAGCCCAAACTATATTAGTAAGTGCTTCGGCTACTGACACTACGGAACCTGCAGCTGGGTCGATAAGACCAATAGCAGGTGCATGACCAATAGAAGTGGCCATACCCTTGTGTCCTTCATAGTCGAGTGCCACAGCACCAAGGTTGTTAAGAGGTAATTGCAATTCACCTGCATTTTGCTGCTTAGCTACCTTACCAGTTACCGAGCGGTCGACCTTGTTGGTAAGCCAATCTTTGCAAGCCACAGACTCAAGTTTAAGCACTTGCTCAAGTTTCTCATTTATCTCTTCTTTCAGAGCCTCAAAGTCAACTTTCTTATATTTATTTTCAACTGTTGAGTCGTTCATTATTGTTTTTGGTGGATTGCCAAACATATCAGACAACTGCCAGTTGATAGGTGTTGTGCCATCTTTCTGTTCAAAACGGAATTGCATATCGCCTGTTGTCTGACCAACCACATACATAGGTGCACGTTCACGGTCGCTCACACGCTGTAATAGGTCGATGTCGCTATCGCGCATCACAAGTCCCATACGTTCCTGACTTTCGTTGCCCACAATCTCCTTAGCTGATAGTGTGGGGTCGCCCACTGGCAACTTATCCATCTGTATGGTTCCGCCTGTTTCTTCAACAAGTTCCGAAAGACAGTTGAGATGACCACCTGCGCCATGGTCGTGAATAGACACTATTGGGTTATTATCGCTCTCGACCATTGCTCTGATGGCATTCATCACGCGTTTTTGCATTTCAGGGTTCGAGCGTTGCACGGCATTGAGTTCTATCTTGTTGCCATACTCGCCAGTAGCTACCGACGACACAGCACCGCCACCCATACCAATGCGATAATTATCGCCACCAAGCACAACTACTTTTTCACCAGCTTTAGGTGTCTGTTTCAAGGCATCTTTTTTCTTGCCAAAACCAACACCACCAGCCATCATTATAACCTTATCAAAAGCGAATTTTTTACCATTCTCTTCATGCTCAAAAGTGTAGCACGAACCACATATGATAGGTTGTCCGAATTTATTACCAAAGTCAGAAGCTCCATTCGATGCTTTGATAAGTATTTGGGCTGGAGTTTGATAAAGCCAATCACGAGCACTCATACCCTTTTCCCACGGACGGTCTTCAGCAAGACGCGAATATGATGTCATATATACGGCAGTACCTGCCATTGGAAGCGAACCTGTACCACCAGCCAAACGGTCGCGAATTTCACCACCTGTTCCAGTTGCTGCACCATTAAATGGTTCAACTGTAGTTGGGAAATTATGAGTCTCGGCCTTAAGCGATATAACAGTGTCGATGTCTTTGGTTTCAAACAAACTTGGTTTATCGCCACATTGTGGTGCGAACTGCATCACTGTCGGACCCTCGAGAAAGGCCACGTTATCTTTATATGCCGAAACTATATAGTTTGGATTTGTTTCCGATGTACGTTTGATAAGTTTGAAGAGCGAGAGTTCTTTTTCTTCTCCATCAATAACAAACGTGCCGCCAAAAATCTTGTGGCGGCAGTGTTCAGAGTTGACTTGCGAGAAACCAAATACTTCAGAGTCGGTAAGCTTTCGACCAAGGCGCTTTGCAAGGCCGTCGAGATAATCCATCTCAGGTTCTGACAAGGCTAAACCCTCTTTCTCATTGTAGATACGAATATCGTCGATGTAGACAATAGGATCTGGCTGCTTGTCGATGGTGAAGATTGATTGATCAAGCCCTTTGTAGAGAACTTGCAACATAGGGTCGAACGTTGCGTGTTCATCTTTTACTGGGAAATACTCTTCGATGCGTAGTATTCCCACGAGCCCCATGTTTTGTGTAATTTCCACTGCGTTGGTCGACCAAGGGGTTATCATCTCTCGCCTTGGGCCAACAAAGTAGCCACTAATCTGTTGTGCTTCAATCTGCTTAGCGTTGCCAAACAGCCACTCAAGCTTGCTGATGTCGCTTGCAGGTACGTTGGCCGTTGCGTTGACTGCCAATACATTACCTGTTTCGCTCTTGAAAAACAATACCATTAGGAATTATGTGTTTGTTGTTTATGTTTTCAGGGAGTTCAATCGAGCGCAAAGATAGAAATTAATTGCGAGTGACGAATTACGCACGACGAATAATTACAGCTAAGTTTAATTCAACGATAAATAGCTTTTCAAACCGACAAAACATTTTATTTGCTATTTTTGTGGCGGATAAAATCAAACTAAATAAAACATTCTAATAGGGTGAAGAAACTCGACCTTTACATACTGAAAAAGTTCTTGGGAACATACTTTTTCATCGTCATACTTATCATACTCATAGTTATTGTATTCGACCTTGTAGAAAAGATGGACGACTTTATGGAGTCGCAAGCACCACTCACGGCTATCATTTTCGACTATTATCTGAACTTACTACCCTACTATGCCAATATGCTATCGCCTCTATTGGTGTTCATATCGGTTATCTTCTTCACATCAAAGATGGCTTCACAAACAGAGATAATAGCCATACTCTCATCTGGAGTGAGTTTCCGTCGTATGATGTATCCATATTTCATAGGTTCACTCATCATAGCCATTCTGACGTGGATACTCGGCAGTTTTGTTATTCCTGAAGCCAACCGCACCCGTATCGACTTTGAAAACACATATGTAAAGAGTAAAAAGGAGACTGGTTTGAGCGATATGCACATGCAAATATCACCTGGAGTATATGTCTATATGGGTCGCTATCACTCGTTCCGCGAAAGTGGCGAGCGATTTAATATCGAAAAATACGATGGCAAACGACTCATATCGCGTCTATACGCCAAAAACATAACCTACGACTCTATTGTTGGCAATTGGCATCTAAAAAATTATACACGTTGGGATTTCAACGAAGATGGTGTATGCCACACTATGACTACGGGTACACAAATCGACAGTATGATAAACATTGTGCCGAGCGATTTCAAGAAAGAACGCAAATCATTTGAAATGCTCACAAGTGCCGAATTGCGCGAACATATCAGCGAACTTAAAGAACGTGGCATTGGTGGTACTGGCGACTTTGAAATAGAACTCTACAAACGCAATGCATCTCCATTTGCTGCATTTATCTTAACACTCATCGGTGTTTCACTCGCATCGCGCAAAACGCGTGGCGGAATGGGACTACATATCGGATTGGGATTAGTACTCTCGTTTGCCTACATCCTATTCCTTACAATATCTACCACATTCGCCATCAATGGTAACATGAACGCCATACTATCTGTGTGGCTACCCAATATAGTATTCTCCGTAATTGGAGCCATACTCTATAAAAAAGCCCCTAAATAACAATCTAATAACAAATAAACTCCATATGAAATACACAGAAAAACACAAACTGAGCGACATTATCAACGACCACTATCAGCTGCTGCTCGTCATTAGCCGCTTTGGTATTCCACTGGGGTTTGGCGACAAAACGGTAAAAACCATTTGCCAAGAACATAACGTTGATTGCAATACATTCTTAACAATACTCAACTATACATCAAATGGCGATTTGAGTGGCATTGATAATGTTTCGGTATTGGCTATGATACAATTCTTACGATTATCGCACCAATACTATCTCGACTTTTTCTTTCCACAACTACGCGAAAAACTTAGCAATGCCGTAGCTGGTACCGACGAAAAATTGAGCGAACTCATCGTTATTTTTTTCGACAATTTCGTAGCCGACTTACATCAACACCTTGCACACGAAGAGACTATAGTACTACAAAACGTTGAAAAGATGTGCAAGAATGAATTATCCGACACCGAATTCCGTATGGAACGATACACACAAAAACATGAACAAATAGATCACACCATACAAGAATTGAAAAACATCATCATTAAATACTATCCCGACAATGGCAATGCTAACATTATGAATTCCGTGCTCTACGACATTTTCTCATGCGAAGCCGACCTCAAAACGCATTGCGACATTGAAGATAATATCTTTGTCCCGTTGGTTTGTAAACTCGAAGATAAACTAACAAAGAAATGAAGCACCTCAGAGACACTATCAAAATAGCCATAGCCGATTCTTCGTTAATATTACGTTTGGGTATATCAGCAGCCATTAAACGTGCTTCTGATACTGATGTTCAGTTTATTGAGATTGACAATGCTGCTGACATTAACAATAAAATCGACATCTTTAAGCCACACGTGCTTATCATTAGTCCACTCTTTGGCTTGCAATATCAACCTACCGACATCAAATGGCATACAGAACTCAAACGCATACTATTAGTTAGCTCACTAATCGAACCTAAAATAATTGCAAACTACGATGGTGTTATAAACATCTACGACACCGACGAACAAATACACAAACTCATCGATAGTATAATGAACTACGATGAACCTGAGAACGATGTTGAGGAAGAACAATTATCACAACGCGAAAAAGAGATAATTTGCGAAGTTGTAAAAGGAAAAACAAACAAAGAAATTGCCGATCATCTTAATCTTTCAGTATTTACCATACTAACTCACAGACGCAACATTGCCAAGAAACTACAAATACACTCTTCTACAGCGCTCGCCATATACGCCATTGCAAATAAGCTGGTTTCAATATCAGATGTAAAATAACTTAATATGCATTTTATTGCATTTCAGCAGAAACCACGCCTAAACATAGGCGTATATATAGCTGTAACACAATGAAAAAGCACTTTTTACATGACAGTTTTTTTTATTGCCCTATTGGGCTTTTTTGTATTGATTGCTTTGAGTGTTGTTATGTTATTTGCTGGTAGTTTATTACAAAATGTAGCCGGTCGTGCAAAAGACTATATCTGCACTATAAAAGATAATTTTATCGCCCGCCGACGTCTAAAGCAAGAACATAACAGAATATTGCAACAATACGGAAAATAAAGTAGAGGATGGCCGTGATGGTCGTCCTCTTACTTTTTTAAGCCATTTACAACACCTTTTTCACCCCCGGAATTAATCTCAAAAGCCACGTGATAACAAACGAACCGGCGGTTGCTAATATCAATACAGTCAGGTATTTGCCTGTGACGCCGAGCCAGATGGGGTCTAAGAGGTGTTCTACT
>JBGUYH010000141.1:0-7632 GCA_045118595.1 Bacteroidales bacterium
GGCGACAACTATGTTGACATATTAGCCACCGATATTTACCATAGTGAATACAAAGGCAACGACTATCAACTATTACTCAAACTCGGAGGCGGCAAACCCATAGCATGGGGCGAAGTGGGCAAACTACCTACGCCACAGATAATAACGCAACAACCCAAATGGGTTTGGTTTATGTGTTGGAGCGAATTTCTCGAAGTAGACAACGACTGGCAACGCCGCATAGACATATACAATGCCGACAACACTATAACTCTTGAAGAACTCAACAATAAAAAAAAACAACAATGAACACTGAAACACTAAAAGCGCAGATGAAGGCCGAATATACCAACATCATGCGCTATTGGATAGATAAGATGGAAGACCACGAAAATGGGGGCTTCTATGGAGAACGTGATGAACATGACAATCTTGTACCCAATGCTCCTAAAGGCTGCATACTAAATGGACGCATATTGTGGACATTTTCTGCAGCTGCCAACAATTTTGGTAACCCAGAGTACAAAGAAGCCGCACAACGAGCATTCAACTACATCTGCAACCATTTCTACGATAAAGAAAATGGCGGTTTCTATTGGTTAGTTGATAAAAATGGTGCATCACTCGATACCAAAAAACAAGCTTATGCCTTAGGCTTCGTTATCTATGGTCTATCAGAATACTACATACTCACAAAAGACCCCAAAGCCATCGAATTAGCTTATGACACATATCGCTTGATAGAAAAACACCTACGCGACCCCAAACACGGAGGCTACATTGAAGCAGCTGCTGCCGATTGGACTCCAATAACCGATGTGCGTCTAAGTAACAAAGACGAAAACACACCTAAGTCGATGAACACACATCTGCATATTCTGGAGCCATATACCAACCTCTACCGCGCCATGCCGTCACCCGAACTTGAAGAGTCAATACGACACTGCATCAACATATTCCGACAGCACATCATCAATCCACAAACAGGGCGCTTCGGACTCTTCTTCGACATGGATTGGACACTAAAGAGCAATATCGATTCATATGGTCACGACATTGAAGGCGCATGGCTCATATACGAAGCAGCTGAAGTTTTGGGCGATAAGCAACTTATGGACGAACTCAAACCCATATGCAAACGCTTAGTCGATGTTACCATCAGAGACGGATTCGATGGCGATTCATCAATATACTACGAGAAAATTAACGACCATCTCAACACCGACAAACATTGGTGGCCACAAGCCGAAACACTTGTTGGACTTACCGACACATGGCGACTCACTGGCGATGACAAATACCTTGAACGCATGATCAAAGTATGGAATTACATCGATCAGCACATCATCGACCACAAAGGTGGCGATTGGTTTTGGCGTGTAGATAAAAATGGCAATGCCGTATATCACGACATGAAAGCTGGCTTCTGGAAATGCCCATACCACAACTCACGAGCCATTATTGAAGTGTTGCATCGTTTACAATAAACCACAACAAGATATGAAACATCTTTTATGGGCTGCAATGAGCCTTTTTATCATATCGGCATGTCAAAATGAACCACAAACAATAAGTGGAGGCGATGCTCGCATCACATTCGTTGGCCGAACCGACCACTCAACACCCGAAGCACCTCGTCAATGGGCTGCTGGAGCATACTTCACATTTGGCTTCGAAGGTACATCATGCATCATCGACATCAACGACGAAAATATCTACGGCAATGGTCGGAATATCATCGAAGTTGTTGTCGATGACATGCCAACACAAAGTTTCTTCACGCATGGCGTACGTAACCGCATCGTCATAGGCTCGCCATATCATGACACTAACGACACAACCATACACATTATGTCGTTCGATGCTAACATAACCAACCAGAAACATCACGTCTGCATATGTCGCAACACAGAAACAGCTATGGGCTATACACAACTAACATCTGTTTCGGCAAATAAAATATTTAAGTGGACACCACAAACCAATCTAAAAATAGAATTCATTGGAAACTCAATAACATGTGGTGCCGAAGCCGATACTACAGCTGTTAGTGCAACTGAATACAAATGGGGCGATTGGCACCGCGCCTACTACGGTTATGGTCCGTGCACAGCTCGCAACATCAATGCACAATGGGCACTCACATCGGTTTCTGGTATCGGACTAATACACAGTTGCTGCAATATGGACATCACAATGCCACAAGTGTATGACAAATACATATTACGCGAAAACAAGCTCAACTACGACTTCACCGATTTTGAACCAGATATTATTTGTTCTTGCTTAGGACAAAACGATGGCATACAAGACTCTGCTACATTCTGTTCTGCTTATGTCGACTTCATCAAAGATGTCGTTTGCAAAAACAAACAAGTTAAACACATTGTTCTGCTTTCAAGCCCTATGGATCATGCCGAACTTGATGCATGGCTACGCACAATGTTAACTGCCGTTGCTGACAAACTCAAAGCCGATGGCATCAACATCGTTAGCACGTTCTTCTTTAGCCAAGCTTGGAATGCAGGAGGAGCATCACACCCCAATTGTAGCGAACATGCACAGATTGCTAATGAACTAACCGAATATCTTAAAACAATTCTGTAAATTCGCATTAACTTTTTATAACAAACAACACACACAACAATAAATTCATGAACCAAAAACAAACACTAATCACACTGCTTGCAACCTTGTGCATAACAAATATGCAAGCACAAAAATTTGAAGGATTGGCTCTCACCCCACCAATGGGATGGAATAGTTGGAATACATTTGGTTGCGACATAAACGAAAAAGTAGTGAAAGAAACAGCCGACCTCTTTGTAAAACTCGGACTAAAAGATGCAGGTTACGAATATGTTGTTATCGACGATGGCTGGATGGAGATGGAACGAGATCCGGAAACACTACTACTCGTCCCAAACAAAGAAAAATTCCCCAATGGCATCAAAAACGTAGCCGACTACGTGCACTCTAAAGATCTCAAATTTGGCATATACAACTGTGCAGGTACTATGACATGTGGAGGCTACCCTGGCACACGTGGCTTCGAGTATATCGACGCTCGCCAATACGCAGAATGGGGGGTCGACTTTCTGAAATACGATTGGTGCTATACTGGCAGTGGCAATGGTGGTTTCGACTACCAGCAAAACGCAGCTGCATCGTACACACTAATGCGCGATGCCATCTACAAAGCTGGCCGACCTATGGTATTCAACATCTGCGAATGGGGCGATAACAGTCCGTGGCTTTGGGGCGAAAAAATAGGACACATGTGGCGCATATCGGGCGACATAGCACACTGCTGGGACTGCGAAATGTCGTTTGGCAACTGGTCTAAATTCGGATTATGGCCTATCATCAACATGCGCAAAGACATAAGAAAATATAGTGGTCCAGGACATTGGAACGATTTCGATATGCTTGAAGTAGGCAACGGATTCCCTGCTGCCGAAAATCGCACACACTTCGTTATGTGGTGCATGCTCGCATCGCCACTCGTACTCGGCAACGACATTCGCACTATGGATGAAGAGACACGACAACTCATTATCAACAAAGAAGTGATTGCTATCGATCAAGACAAACTCGGCATACAAGGCTTTCGGTTTATGAACCTCGATGGATTCGACATTTGGGTCAAGCCACTCGACAAGGGAGATTGGGCTTTTGCTTTTGTTAATATGACAGATAACACTCGCCACCTAAGCTACGACTGGGCTAAATACTACTGCAAAGACGGACTTGTAAACCGAGAAATACAATGGGGAAAACAAACATTCAAACTACGCGATTTGCTATCTCATAAAGATGCGGGCGACACATCAAAAAAACTTGAACGCGACATTGCTTCACATGACATTGTTGTGTTTCGCCTTACAGAAAAGAAATAACTTAACACACCTAAAATAACTATGGCAAAACTATCAGAAAAAATAGGCTACGGACTTGGCGATATGTCATCGTCGATGTTTTGGAAAATATTTACCTATTACCTTCCTTTCTTCTACACCAATGTGTTTGGTCTTACACTAAAAGATGCAGGTATGCTCTTGCTTATAACCAAACTATGGGATGCTATTTATGACACATTTATTGGCGTTGCTGCCGACCGCACCGAAACGCGCTGGGGAAAATATCGACCTTATATCTTATGGGTTGCTATCCCATTTGCTGTTGTTGGTGTGCTCACATTCACTGCACCCGATTTCGACACATACACCAAGAAACTCATCTATGCCTATGTCACCTACATACTGATGATGATGGTATACTCCACACTCAACGTTCCATACGGAGCTATGCTTGGTGTACTCAGTGCCGACCCAAAAGAGAAAACCGTATTCTCAAGTTTCCGCATGTTCTTTGCCTATGGCGGTAGTTTCCTCTCTATTGCTATGTTTGAACCACTCTGCCGCTTCTTCGGTGGTAGCGTATCTGACGCAGCCACGGTAGCCATAACCAAAGAAGCACAAGCCGACGCTTGGCAATACACCATGATTGTAATAAGTGCTTTGTGCGCAGTTTTGTTCTTCCTCTGCTTCTTTATGACAAAAGAAAATGTCAAACCAATAAAAGAAACAAAAGAAGGCGACAGCTCAATAGGCAACGATATAAAATCGCTACTACACAATATTGGTTGGTGGGTATTACTCGGTGCCGGACTTGCATCGGTATTCTTCAACTCTATACGTGGTGGCGCTGCTGCTTACTTCTTCAAAGATTATATTGGTGCAGCCGACACAATGCTAATTGCAGGTCTCGGACTGATGCTAAGTTGTGCTGTTTTCCTATCTATTGGTGAGATATCAAACATGATAGGCGTTGTTTTGGCTGTGCCTGTATCTGCTCGCTTTGGCAAAAAATGGACCTACGTAGGAGCCATGCTCATCACTACACTACTGAGCATTGTATTCTATTATATGCCTATCAGCACAGGAGGCTTCTGGTCGATGCTTATCTTGCAAATAATCATATCGGCTTGCGCAGGCATTACATTTCCACTTCTTTGGAGCATGTTTGCCGATGTTGCCGACTGGAGCGAATACACTAACGGACACAGCTCAACTGGACTCATCTTCTCATCCAACTCAATGGCACAAAAATTCGGTGGAGCCTTTGGTAGTGCACTCGTATTGTGGCTACTCGCAGCTTTCGACTATCAAACACCAGATGCACTCGAACAAGCTGGCATAGCTGCCGATGGTTTTGTACAGAGCGAAACAGCAAAAACAGGTCTGAACCTACTCATGAGTTGGATTCCAGCAGCTACAAGCCTCTTAGCTGCCATTGTAGCCTTCTTCTACCCACTTACCGATAAACGCGTAGCTGAAATAGCTACCGAACTTGAAGCAAAGCGCAATAAGTAGTTTTTTTTTAGAAGATATTATAAAAAGCACCGTTCATATAATGAGCGGTGCTTTTTTGTGTTATATATAAAATAGTGAATATGTTAAAATATAAAAAAGTGTTTTATTTTATAAAAAGTATATATATTTGTATCTGTTAACCAAAAGCAATAAAATGATAGTACGACTATGTATCGTGTTATTATTTGTGAGTTTTAGATGTTTTTCTCAGCCGATAGCATATAAAAATGCATTAATCTTGTCAACCGACTCACAAACTATAGCTCAACTTTCAAGTAGAAAAATGCTTGAAATAGTGAAATATGTAGATCTGAACAGTGCGCAAAATTCTGAGTTGTATTCTAATGCGTTTAATCATCAGTCAAAATTAGATTCAGCGTTACTATATACTTCTTCAAAATACGAATATGCTAAAATAAAATATTCAGCTGATAGTCTGTTTGATTCTCAATTATTTTCATTGCTTACAGATAGTCAAATTGTTGTTTATATAAAAGCAAAAGGAGTTATAGATGTAGAAATGAAAACAAAAGAGAAGATACACTATTTAGAAGAATCGGGAGAATATAAAGATGAAGAATTAATGGTTATGAGTCAGCAGATATTTGATTATTTAATGAAAGAAAAGGTAGTTTATTTACGTGATAAGTATGACATAGACAAGCAAAAACGCAATATACAAGCATTAAAGAATATACAGCCTGTATGTTTAAAAGAAGCAGAGACACGACGGAAACTTAAGAATAAAGGGCTAACAGATAATGGCGTAATACTATGGAGGATACAAAATGAAAAAAATAATTAGTTGCATATTGATGTTAACTATATCGATAGTTGCATTATGTCAAAATATAACTCATACAGATAGCGTCAGATATTGTAAAGGAGTAAAGTTTTTGTATGGTATCGATTGTTCACTTAATTATGATAGTGCTTATCGCTCATTTAGTAAATTGACTATAAAAAAATATGCTGATGCTTATTTTCAACTTGGTTATATGACAGCTAAAGGATATGGTTGTCAAAAGAGTGAACATCAAGCGTATCTCAAGTTTCGTAAGGCTAATCGGTTAGGTTCAATACGTGGCAGTATAGCATACGCCTATTGCTTAAGACGTGGCGATGGAGTGAAGCAAGACTATTTTAAAGCATTTGCAATACTCGATTCTTGTGCACAATTAGGTTTTGCACCAGCTCAATATGCTGTTGGAGAAATGCTTTATAAAGGTTATGGAACAGAGCAAAACTATCAGAAAGCAATAGAATATTTTGAAAAGGGAGCAAAGCAAAAAGATAAAAATAGCCTATATATGTTAGGTGTTGCAACTGCCGAAGGATTTGGAACGACTCAAGATATAAATAAAGCGCAAAAATATCTGACACAAGCACTAATGCGAGGACATAGTTGGGTAGAAGATGTAATAGAACAACATATATTAGACTCTGTCTATATCGCAGCAACTAATAGAGTACAAGCTAATATAGATGCTACCGACACATTACACTTAATTGCTAATAATATTGAAGAAAAAGACCTAACCAATAGTTATTGGAAAGGAGTCTTTACTACCTACGATTGGTCTGGACAATATATAGCTCAAGAGATACCAATAAATGTATCATTAACAAAAACTCTCAATGATACGATAATAGTAGAATGGAATGAATTTACGCATGATAGTTATAAATTCAAAATTTTTAAATACAATGGGAGTTGGCATGTGAAAGATTTTGAGCAAACTATGCGTGTTCACAACAATTACACTATAAGAGGTATTCAACTCGAAATTAATGGAGAACAACTATATGGAACACTTTGCCGATATTCACGATCTACCAAAGACAGACAGATGCCATCATATTTTACACTTAAACAAATAACAGAAGCCGACTATGAGAAACAAACAAATAATATTACTATAACCAAAATATATCCAAATCCTTTCGAACAACAAATAAAACTTTTTGCCAGCTTAAAAAACGATGACCAACTAAAAGTCGAACTTTTTGACATGAAAGGTAAACTTGTTTATCGCCAACAACCAACTGCTTACAAAGCAGGAAACTTCATAATATGTTTTGATACGCCAGCGCTAGAAAAAGGTCAGTACATAGTTCAACTATCAAGTAGCGAAGCCACTATCGCGCGCACATTGCAACACAAATAAGCAGAACTATGAATGCACCGATAAAAATATTACTTGTAGTTTCGCTTGTTGCAATAACACACCGAGCCAATGCACATTGGGACGATTGGTGGAGCGATGGCTCACACATG
>JBGUYH010000142.1:0-20354 GCA_045118595.1 Bacteroidales bacterium
TGTTGCTTGCGTATATCCTCTCGCACAGAATCGGTCTTAAACGCAGATGCTGGCAAGTCACCAGAAAGAACCTGACGCATATTGGTAAGAACAGCATCGCGTAATTTTACCTCGAGCAGAAGTGAATCGGCACGTTGCATATTCGATATTATCATCGAACGTTCTTCACCTGTAGGATAACCTGGAATATACTCACGCAGACCAGTAAAAGCTATCAAAACAGTAACACCTGCTATGAGCAAGATAACCATAGCTCCAATAACAAACAGCAAAGGGACAATGCTGAATCGGAACGAAAATATTTCTTCAAACGACTTGTCGACCATCACGGTCAGGCACAACTTCTGTCGCCATTTCGACTTTTTTTCTTCACTCATAGTGTTATCTGAATGCTATAATATTCTCTTTTATGGTCAAAATTAATGTATTCGCCAGCGTTATACAACTTTCGGTCGAACAAATTTAAAAATAGAACTGCATAAATAACAAAAAAATCACAACTTTACCTATCTTTGTTTCCGTCATAGGGTCACAAATTCAATGATTATGCTGCACAAAAATCATCTTACACTATTATCTACAATACTATTCTCAGTTGTTGTATGGGCTCAAGATGGCGAGATTAATAACCTTGTTGATGGCGTACGACAAGGTTTTTGGAGACTTGAAGGAAAAAATGGCAAAATTGACGAGGGAAATTATGTTGACGGAAAAAAGGATGGCAAATGGAAATGCCTATCGATGGCGGGAACATTAAAAAGTGTGGTTACATACAATGCTGGAAAACCACAAGGCGAAGCCATTTTCTACGATGATAACGGTAACGAAACAGAGCATGGATATTGGAATGTTGATCACTGGGAAGGTAGCTATGTTCGTTATCATACTAATGGCAACAAGGCTTGTGAATTTACCTACGATGAAAAAGGCAGACGCAATGGTGAACAAAAATATTTCCACGAAAATGGGAAAATAATGTACGATGGCAATTGGGTTGGTGGAAAAATTCACGGCACACTAACTGCCTACGACAAAGAGGGTCGTAAAGTACTAGAACGTAATTATAACGATAACGGAAAATTTGTTAGCGCTGTAGAAACACCTCTGAGCAACATTAGTAACGACGGTGAACCGCGCCTATTCACTGGCACTGGCAATTATACGCTTTACAATCTCAACGGAAAGATTGAACGGAAAGGCGACTTCGTCAAAGGACAACTTATCGATGGCGAACATTACATGTACGATGCCAATGGCAATTTGAACTATATCGAAGTCTATTCTAACGGAAAAATGATTAAGAAAAAATAAAATCTATTCTCTTATACAAAGAAGAAGAGACTGCATCATAATTTGCAGTCTCTTTTTTCTTTCTTATCATTTCGAACAACTTTATTCGTCAAGTTTAAGCACAGCGAGGAAAGCTTTTTGAGGTACTTCAACTCGTCCAATCTGCTTCATACGTTTCTTTCCCTCTTTCTGCTTCTCGAGTAACTTACGCTTTCGCGATACGTCACCACCATAACATTTAGCTGTTACATCTTTACGCACAGCTTTAATTGTTTCACGTGCTATAATTTTTGCACCAATGGCTGCCTGAATAGCTACCTCAAACTGCTGACGTGGTATCAATTCTTTGAGTTTTTCGCACATCTTGCGACCAATAACAACAGCATTGTCGACAAATGTTAGTGTTGACAACGCATCTACTTTCTCACCATTGAGCAATATATCCATCTTCACAAGTTGGCTTTGACGATAGTCGATAGGATAATAGTCAAACGAAGCATATCCGCGTGAAAGACTCTTGAGCTTATCGTAAAAGTCGAACACTATCTCGGCAAGTGGCATATCATATTCCAACTCCACTCGATCTGAGGTTAGATATGTTTGTTTTTGCAGCAATCCACGCTTCGACATACAAAGTGTCATTATGGTGCCCACAAATTCGCTCTTTGTTATCACTTGTGCCCTAATATATGGTTCTTCTACATGGTCGAGTACTGTAGGCTCAGGTAGTGCCGATGGCATATGTACCTCAATCATTTCGCCCTTGCGCGTATAGGCTTTGTATGGTACATTGGGCACTGTGGTTATGATAGCTTGGTTAAATTCACGATCGAGACGTTCTTGTACAATTTCCATATGCAACAAGCCTAGGAAACCGCATCGGAAACCGAAACCCAAAGCGAGCGACGACTCTGGTTGGAATGTTAATGATGCATCGTTGAGTTGCAACTTTTCAATTGAAGCACGCAAATCTTCGTAATCTTCGGTAGCTATAGGATAGATACCTGCGAATACCATTGGTTTTACTTCCTCGAAACCTTCAATGGCTTTTTCGCATGGATTTTCAAGGTGTGTTATGGTATCACCCACTTTCACTTCACGACTTGTTTTTATGCCACTTACAATGTAGCCTACATCGCCAGCTCTTACCTCTTTACGAGGCTCTAGGTCGAGACGAAGCACACCCACCTCATCTGCATCGTACTCTTTGCCTGTAGCCACAAACTTCACCATTTCGCCCTGACGAATTGTACCGTTAACTACTTTGTAGTAGGCTATGATACCTCTAAATGAATTAAATACAGAGTCGAATATTAGGCACTGTAGCGGAGCATCAGGGTCACCAATAGGACATGGTATACGATTTACGATAGCTTCCAATATTTCGGGCACACCCATACCAGTGCGACCACTTGCATGGATAATATCTTCGCGCTTGCAACCTATCAATTCAATAATCTGATCTTCAACTTCATCAGGCATTGCGTTAGGCATATCCATCTTATTGAGCACTGGAATAATCTCAAGATCATGATTAATAGCCTGATATAGGTTCGATATAGTTTGTGCTTGAATACCTTGTGTAGCATCAACAACAAGCAAAGCACCTTCGCACGCTGCGATTGAACGCGAGACTTCGTATGAAAAGTCGACGTGACCAGGGGTATCGATAAGGTTCAGAACATATTTTTGTCCGTCTTGTGCCACATAGTCCATCTGTATGGCATGGCTCTTTATTGTTATACCACGCTCTCGCTCAAGATCCATATCATCGAGCACTTGGTCTTGCATCTCTTTACCCGTCACCGTCTTAGTATACTCCAAAAGACGATCGGCAAGAGTACTCTTTCCGTGGTCGATGTGTGCTATGATGCAGAAATTACGTATATTTTTCATGTAGGATAAAAATCGAATTTTGACAAAGTTACAAAATTGCCCTCAATCATCTAACGATGAGTACAACACTTAGTGCATATTAGATCCTATTATGTTGAAGAACTCTTCACGAGTGGCTATGTTGTTGGCAAACGCTCCTGTAAAATCGCTTGTGGTGGTAAACGAATGTTGTTTTTGCACACCTCGCATCTGCATACACATGTGCTGTGCTTCAATAACAACAGCCACTCCAAGCGGATTAAGAGTCTTCTGTATACACTCTTTTATTTGTGTTGTCAATCGTTCTTGCACTTGTAATCGACGTGCATAGGCCTCAACAACACGTGGTATTTTGCTAAGTCCGGTAATATGATCACGTGGGATATAACCAACATGTGCTTTACCAAAGAATGGCAACATATGATGCTCGCACATTGAGTATAGTTCAATATCCTTCACGACAATCATTTGCCTATATGGTTCGTGAAATGTAGCAGCACGTAATATTTCTTCTGGATCTTCGTTGTATCCTTTGAGCAAAAATTGCATAGCTTTAGCAACACGCTCAGGTGTCTTTAACAAACCTTCGCGTTGAGCATCTTCGCCCATCAAACCTAAAATAGAGCGTACATGACTTGATATGCTCGATGTTAACTCTTCTTTGTAAACGTTGCTATCGTCTTGCAATTCTGATGCTGATAATACTTGTGTCATCTGATGCTTTTGTTTGTTGCTGTTTATTGTTGCTACTTTATTGTGGGTGCAAAATTAATACTCGTCTTATCTTATTCTGACAATATCGCGTTTTTTTAACACAATTGCAGAACGTGATGGCAAATAGAGTCGCAATATGTCGTGATCACCGTCGGGCTGTGTGTAGAATACGAAATACATATCATTACGATCAAAACCATCGAAGCGTTTTTCGTCGGTCGACAATACTATATTGTAACGTCCCTTTGGAGCTGGGATACCATAATCGGTGTATGAGTTATTAGGACTAAAGTTGAATACCAACAATAAATCGCCACGCATAAAAGCGAGCACTTGTGTATCATCGTAATCGTAGAGACGATATGGGTAGCTTGGTTGCTGCACCTCTTTGAACAAACGTAACATCTCAACTTCAAAATCGAGCAAGAAATGATAACGCAAATAATCGGCTTTCGACAAGCTCCACTGACGACGTGCGTATTTGTAACTCCAACCATTTCCTTCGCGCGGAAAATCGATCCACTCTGGATGTCCAAATTCATTGCCCATAAACGTCAGATAACCGCCATTGGCTGTAAAGAGTGTAACCAACCGTATCATTTTGTGCAGTGCCATACCTCGCTCTACTGTCAGATTATGACTCTCGCAATTCATGTCAGTGTACATATCTTTATCAATGAGGCGGAATATGATAGTCTTATCACCTACAAGAGCCTGGTCGTGACTCTCTGCATAGTTAATAGTCTTTTCTTCTGGACGATGTTGCTGCAATTCGTAAAATATTTTACCCACAGGCCATTTTTCATCGGGTGTCTCTTTTATTAGTTTTATCCAATAATCAGGAATACCCATCGACAAACGCAAATCGAATCCAAGTCCACCTGCATCGATGCTACCTGCGATACCAGGGAATCCGCTCATCTCTTCAGCTATGGTTATTGCAAATGGTTTTATCTGATGTATGAGCATATTGGCAAGAGCAAGGTAGATGATTGCATCCTCATCTTCATTGGCTCTAAAATAGTCGGCATAGCAAGTAAAATCTTTGCCTAATCCATGATCATAATAGAGCATACTCGTAACGCCATCGAAACGATAACCATCAAAATGATATTCATCTATCCAAAAACGATCGTTGCTGAGCAAGAATCGGAGTGTTTCTATCTTGCCATAGTTAAAGCATCGACTATCCCATGCAGGATGATTACCTCGCTCGCCATAATGAAAATAGAGATCAGTTGTACCATCAAACTTCGACAAGCCTTCGTTTTCATTTTTCACTGCATGTGAATGAACTATATCCATAATAACAGCAATGCCAGCTTCGTGAGCTTCGTTGATAAGACGTTTTAAATCGTCGGGAGTACCAAATCGTGATGAAGCTGCAAAGAAATTGCTTACATGATAGCCAAAGCTACCATAATATGGATGCTCTTGTATGGCCATAAGTTGCAAAGTGTTGTAGCCTGTTTCGATAATATGCGGCAACACGTTGCGACGGAAATCATCGTAGGTAGCCACGCCCTCGTTTTCACCACTCATACCTATATGAGCTTCATAGATGAGACGAGGCTGCTTCGTGTCGATGCTAAAATTATGATCGGTCCATTCAAACTCTTTTTCTGGCTGCCACACTTGAGCATCAAACATTTTTGTATCGTTGTTTTGCACCACCCGACGCACATAGGCAGGTATGCGTTCTCCTTGTCCGCCATTCCAATGTACCGATAGTTTATACTTATCGCCATGCTTAAGCAATGAGGCTGGCATTTCCAATTCCCAATTACCAAATTCGATACGCTGCAATTCATATTCTGGCAACTCTTTCCATCCTGAGAAGTCGCCAATAATAAAAATTTGTGTAGCATTAGGTGCCCACTCGCGAAATGTCCATCCGTTAACCGTGCGATGCAAGCCATAATACTCGTGCCCCAAAGCCAATTCTTCGAGCGAACCAAATGTTGTTTTTATCTCTTCAAGTCGGTTGAGTATTTTTCGATGACGATCGTCGATGATATTAGCATACGGCTCGAGCCACGAGTCGCTTTTGTATATTGGGAGTGTATTCATATGATAAGTAGATTTTCTTCTTTATAGTTTCTCAGTTGGCACAGTGAAATAAAAGCATGCACCACCTTTATAACCTGTGTCGCACCACACACGACCATTTGCCAACTCAACGTATTTCTTTGCAACAGCCAAACCTATACCTGTGCCTGTTGACTGACGCACAAGTGAATTGTCGGCAATGCTAAACATATTGAAAATACTATCCTCCTCACCACTTTTTACGCCACAACCTGTATCGCGAACGTAGAAAGTAACTTCTTTATGATCGAATGTATAGCCAAATGTTATCTTACCTTTCTCAGTAAATTTGCATGAGTTGTCGAGTAGCTGTTCGATAGTTTTGATTATTATCTCCGCGCTATTCCATATTGTATCATTGGGGCTCTCCATGGCATACGATGTTTCGACACTTATATCGAACTTACCAAGCAATGCTAATTTCTGCATTGTTTTCTTCTTCATAGTATCAAGAAGATCATTGAGCTGCACTGGTGCCGAAGCTTTAAACATATATGATGATTGTAATTTTGATATATCAATCAGATTATCAATCACCTTGAGCAACATATCACAATTTTGTTTTATAACAGATATAAACTCTTTGCGTTGTGCTTCATCGTTGGCCGATTCGAGTAAATCAGTAAAACCCATTATGACGTTCATCGGAGTGCGTATCTCGTGCGACAAGTTGGTAAGGAATATTGACTTTAACTCTTTACTTTCTGCCGATTTCTCTTTCTCAATCTTTAAATCGGTTGTCATCACCTCGATATTTTGCCTCAACGATGATATACGTTGCTCATATTGCTGCTTATCTTGTCGAAGTTTAACCACCTCTATTTCTGCATCAAACATTGGTGCCATCAGATGTAGCAACCGTGTTTTTGCATCTATATCGTTAATGGTATTAAGTGCTAACCCAAGCAACATTCCTGTTTGAATATTCTTTTGATTTTTGATTGGCACTGATATAAAACCAGTAGCACCAATCTTGGGAAATGGTAGCGACATAAGCATCGACGATGCGTCGGATGAACCGGCTGGCTGACTATGCTGCCATATAAACGTTTTATCTTCAGCAGTAAAATGGCGATCAGACGACTCGATAACAACAAATTTCTCTTGGTTGGCTATCTTCTGACACAAAAGCATAACATGGCAACCACACATCTTAGCAAGATCGGACAAACGCCTATGCCTATCGTTATAACCTGTCGATGAGAGCAATCGTTTAATGTCGATAATATTATCGCTCACAAAATCAGAAACTTCGTCATAATTGCTAACTTTCTGATTGTCGCCTACTTCATTGTGCGAGAACAATTTACTCCAAAAACCCATGTCTATTTTGTTTTATTCACAAATATGCAAACTTATTTCTGCTTTCGCAAAAAAGAATTTGTGATAGAGTGTTGTGTACGTTGGATAAAGTTACTATTGTCATTGTACACCATATTGTGCTTTCAATGACATAGCGAAAGTACGAAAAATAAATATGATGTGTACACACACTAAAAAAATAGCACAATGAGTTACAATATAAGATACAAAATCACCTCTAATGTATTTGCAGCTTCAATTGGAAATCACCACACAAAATTCATTACTGATGTGAGTTTTTTTACAATAATATTTCATTGCATAGCATAATACTTCTATCAGATTCCACGCGGATAGCACAAATACCACTTAGAATCTTTATCACCTAATATTTCCAAATTAAGTTCCGACATATCTGAAATATCGCATATTTCATTATCCCCAACCTTAATATTGATGCGATCTTTGTAGATATTGTAAGTATTGCTTGTCACTTGCCCTGTCAGAACAAAATAGTTTGTGTCGTGTGACTCTATTTTTAGACTTCGCATAACTCTATCGCGCATTTCTTCGATGCGAGAATCAGAAAACTTCTGCGAACTCTCTTCTATATGAAACAGATGCCTATTCAGAAACCATGTAGATAACATGGCTAGTGGACGGTCATCGCTCAACGACCATACTTTTATGGTCGACATGATGTCATTATCATCGAGCATGGTGAAATTTCTTATTGTCTCATACTCATCGAAATTATCTTTATCTATTTCATTCTCAAGAAAATAAGCGAGCTGAGGGGGAGCAAACAATGTTTTCCCTTGACGCGACAAATTTTTAGCTCTTCGTAGTATTTGCGTGAGCATACGTTCTGCAGCAACTACTGTTTTGTGCAAATAGACTTGCCAATACATTAATCGTCGTGCTATGAGAAATTTCTCTATTGAATAGACACCTTTGGCTTCAACAACAAGTTGATCGTTACATACATCGAGCATCTTTATTATACGCTCAGAACCAATAGTGCCCTCTGATACGCCAGTGTAGAAACTATCGCGTTTGAGATAATCAAGCCGATCAGTGTCGAGCTGACTCGATATGAGTTGATGCAAAAACGGCTTGCATCGACCTTGAAATATATCTATTGTGCGATCCAAACGTCCACCCATTTGATGATTCATGCGAGCCATGAGCGTGGTCGATATTTCTTCATGACTAACACCTGTTACTATGCTATGTTCGAGTACGTGAGAGAATGGACCATGTCCCACATCGTGAAGTAACATTGCTGCCATTGCTGCCCGCTGTTCATCTTCGGTTATGAGCGTCCCTTTATATTGCAACGTATCCATAGCCAAATGTATGAGGTGCATAGCTCCTAATGCATGTTGGAAACGTGTATGTTGGGCACCAGGGAATACAAGATTTGTCATACCAAGCTGACGAATACGACGCATACGCTGCATCCAAGGGTGATCGAGAATATCAAGTAATAACTTATATTCAATAGTCATAAACCCATGAACAGGGTCATTTATTATCTTACTGGTTGTATACCATTTACTCTTTGTCTGCATGTTGTCAATTTATTCTTTGCCTTAGCACTATATCAATCAAGAAACTAATATCTTGAATTGATATATTACTGTTTTCAAACGAACGTTGATATTTTCTATATTCTATTAATGCGTCAATATCCTGAATAGCATCACCTATTTGTAGTAATACATCGGTAGCTGCCGATATATTGTGAGCACAAAGCTGCACAAAAGCCGACAATGTTGCAGCTCTAACATCGGCATTGTTGATACGTGTCACATATCGTCCTGCATCGACACCTTTACCTACACGCAACATACAATCGACAACCGATAGAGCCGACTGTGCTGTGGGTTGCAGATAGTCGACCTCATACATCAATTGCAGAGCTTTGTCGTATTGCTTTCCTGCCATATAACACGCTGCCAATTGTTCTTTAAGTTGCACATCAGATGCATTGATAGCAATCAATGCATTTAGACAACGAGCCTCACTATCGGTAAGTCGAAGAAAATGATAACATTTTATGCGCATCTTAAGCACCCATTCTGTTTCACCATCAATGCTCTCAAGACGGTCGAGCAACGATAGCGCTGCTTGGCAATCATCTTCAGCCATGTAGCAAAACACCATCTTTTTCAAGAATGCTGCCGTTGTATACCCTTGACTAATACCTGCATAAATGCGTTTAGCTATGGCATATTGTGCGTTGTGTCCCATATAATCGCCCATTGCTTCACGCTCATCATCGAAAAATGACGTGCGAAATATACAACTATGCTCAACGAAATCGGGCAACGACTCAAATGGATTGACAAACTCTTTGCTCCGCGGATGAATATAAAACAAACGATAAAGATCACGAATGTATTGGTCGGCAACACAATTATGAGTGCCATGTATCATATTGCCATCCATCATCTCCGTAGCTACTTCGAGTTCGCGAGTGTACATTTCGCAAATGGTCTCACGTGTATTCTGGGGTATATACGAAAACGACATCAGCACCGAATATTTATCTGATTCACAAAGCATGGGTGCGGTGGTAACACCTTTCAAAAACGACTGACGGAAAGTTGATGGAATATCAGCAAGTGCTCGTACTAAATATGAATTATGAACATCGAAAGGCATCAACCAATTGCTTACCTCACGAAAAAATTGATAATCCTTTAAATGCGAAAATGTTGACAAAAATATATCGGCACCTTCAGTCTGCCACTTCATCAACTTATCGATGCTTTTTTTCAAATGCTTATCTCCCATCACCGCTTCGCTCCAATCAATATCGTGCAATGATGTAAAACCTTGTCGACCTTTCGTTTTGTCCGACAACTCTTTTACCGATAATATTGTAGGTGCAACATCGGTGCACATTTTTTCAGTAATATCACTCGTTTGCACCGTTTTCAGAATGGCCATCATTGCCACTACTAATGCTCGTTTATCGGCAATATTACCTATCAAGTTCTCCCACTGAACTCGCAAATTACCAACATTCCAAATGCGATCACCATGCCTAACCACACACAACATGAGTCCTGCAATTATTTTTGAACGCAATGTTGTATCGGCAATGTGACACAACGAAAAAAGAAGTGATATATACTTGGGAATAAAACGTTGCGATACTGCTAAAACCACAGCTCCTACTATCAGACCTCGGTCTTCAATGCGAACATCAACATCGGTAATAAAATCAGATACTATATCACATAGTTCAGCATTGGGTGTAAACGACCATACTACATCGAACAAGTGGCGCACCGAAGCTTCCATTTCAGCAGGAACCACATCCAACTGTGCACTCTGCTCAGCCAAAATCTTACTCTCTTTGTATAGCCGAACATACGATATAGCTTCAACCAAAGCCAAATTATTCATATTCCGATAACGAATATAAGGCGATGCATTGCGCAAAGCCTCATTATCGCCCCACTGATAGATAATGTCATATAATTCAGATATGACATGACCAAATATCGAATCTTGCTGTGGATCTTGCTGTGATGAGCTATAAAAATCGAGCATCGATGAATAGGCATATTCAACACTCGCTAACCTACTATCAAGACCACACATCTGCCACGAAGGTTTAGTTCTGAGTGCACCTATAGCATTAAAAAGCTGACCGCCATCGACCAACTTTTCCATAGCTAACATCTCTCTTTTTATCTCTCCTGAATTCATCGATGCTAAGATATGAATTAATTACGAATTACAAGTTACTATTGACGAATTACTCTTTTGGAGCCATGAATAACGAACAATACGTTACGAACAACGTGCAACATACTTGTCTATTCTCTACTTTCATTTTTTAACCATCATCTATCAATTCTCAATTATGAATTGTGAATTATCAATTGTCATTTAGTATTTTTGCGCCAGAAAATAACATCAGATGATAGATACCCATACACATATTGATGGTGAAGAATTCGAACAAGATCGCGATGAAGTGATTGCAAGAGCCAAAGCTGCTGGAGTAACTCACATACTACTGCCCAACATCGATACCATGTCGTTATTGGCAATGGACGAAGCTTGCAATATGTACTCTGACATCTGCTATCCGATGTATGGTCTGCACCCAACAAGTGTAGCTGCCGACTACGAGCAACAACTTCAATACATTTTTGCAGCAGCCGAAGTTGACAAACGCATTGTTGGCATTGGCGAAATCGGTCTTGATTTATATTGGGACGACACATATAAAAGTCAACAAGCCGACGCTTTCGCACGTCAGATAGAGTATGCTATCAAACACAATTTGCCAATGTCGATTCACATCAGAAATGCCTTTGAATTAATGTATGAGGTATTTTCAAACTTTGATCCTCAAAAAATAGTTGGATCGTTACATTGTTTTTCTGGCAGTGCAAATGATGCATTGCGCTGCACATCACAATATCCTAACCTCATGTTTGGCGTAAACGGCACATTCACATACAAAAAATCGGAGCTACCAGAAATATTTAGTGCGCACATACCTATAAACAAGGTATTACTCGAAACCGATGCCCCCTATCTATCGCCACTGCCACATAGGGGCAAACGTAACGAACCTTCAAATCTGCCACTAATATTACAGAAGTTAGCCGATACCTACAATTTATCGACAACAGAAACCGAACAAATAACTAACGCCAACGCACAACGTTTGTTTAGGTTACCCATTCCACCACAACAGCAATGAGTCATAAAAGCGTATTAATAATATACACAGGCGGTACAATCGGCATGGTCAAATCAGCCGAAAATAACTCGCTTGTGCCTATGGATTTTTCAAACATACGAGCAAAAGTACCAGAGCTCAATATGCTCGACTTTGACGTAAACACAATAGCCTTTGAACCTCCCATCGACTCATCTGATATGTCGCCAGCCATTTGGTGCAAAATAGCACGTACCATAAGCGACAACTATGACCGACACGATGGATTTGTAGTTCTGCATGGTACCGACACAATGGCTTACACCGCCAGTGCACTCAGCTACATGCTATGCAACTTATCAAAACCAGTTGTATTCACAGGTAGCCAACTACCTATGGGCACCATACGCACCGATGGCAAAGAGAATCTGATTGCCGCCCTTGAAATAGCTGCTGCACAAGAACACAACACCGCCATAGTGCCCGAAGTATGCATCTATTTTCAATCTAAACTACTACGTGGCAACCGCACAACAAAATTCAATGCAGAAAACCTCAATGCATTTAGGTCCGACAACTACCCTGAACTTGCCGATGTAGGCATACATATAAAATATAACTACCCATATATAAGGTATTCAACATTGGGCAACTCCATATCAATATCGGAGAAGATGGACACCAATGTTATCATCATCAAAATATTTCCTGGCATAACTCAAAGTGTAGTTCATGCCATGCTCAGTGTAGAAGGATTACGTGGTGTAGTACTTGAAACATTTGGTTCAGGCAATGCTCCTACTGCCGATTGGCTCATCGACGAACTATCTCAAGCCATAAAACGTGGCATACTAATAGTTAACGTCACACAATGTTTAAGCGGCAGTGTTGAAATGTGGCGCTACGATACAGGCCTACATCTCAAACGAATAGGTGTTATTAGTGGCTACGACATAACAACCGAAGCCGCCATCACCAAGCTAATGTATCTACTCGGTAATTACTCCGACATCGACGAAGTGAGAATGATGCTCAATAAGTCGTTGAGAGGAGAAATATCGATAAGATGATGAAATTATTCTGAAAAAATGTGTACCTTAGACCGCTGAATGTGAATACATGTTTCATACATGAATAAACATTAACAGATAAAGTGCATTAAATGTGCAACTTAAACAAATAACAAATAATAAATTTTAAAAATTTTCATCGAAATTATGAAGAAGCTATTTGCTTTAGTAGCAGTTTTCGGAATGTTGAGCTTCGGCTCTACAGTTAACGCACAGGAGGCTGATGCAGCCGAACCTGCTGCACAGACAGAAGAGGTTGCAGCAACAGAAGAAGTTGCAGCGAACGATGAAGCCGCAGCTCCTGCTCAGGATGAGGTTTCTATTCACAAAACCCTCAAGACAAAATTCGTAGAAGGTGGTGTAGGCTGGATGCTCCCAGTGCTTGCTTGTCTTGTCCTCGGTTTGGCAATCTCAATTGAGAGAATTATTTATTTAACAGCAGCCGACACTAACAACAAGAAGCTCCTCTCTAAAGTAGAAGATGCTCTTGAAAAAGGTGGTATTGAAGAGGCTAAAGATGTATGCCGCAATTCACGTGGTCCTGTAGCATCTATTTTCTATCAGGGTTTGCTCCGTTACGAAGAAGGTACTGAAATGGTAGAAAAATCAGTAGTATCATATGGCTCAGTTATGATGGGTCAGCTCGAAAGCGGTTTGACATGGATTTCACTCTTCATCGCTCTTTCTCCATCACTCGGATTCATGGGTACAGTCGTTGGTATGATCGGTGCATTCGATAGCATCCAAGCTATGGGTGACATTTCGCCTATCGCCGTTGCAGGTGGTATCAAGGTAGCCCTCCTTACAACACTCTTCGGTCTTATCGCAGCCGTTATTCTTCAAGTCTTCTACAACTACATCGTAGTTAAGATTGATGGTATCGTAAACAAGATGGAAGATGCTTCTATCTCGCTTATGGATATTATCACAAAGTACAAGGCTAACCACTAATAAGTTGTCACCTCAAAGTGATAACTTGTAAAATTAAGACAGAAGAAAATGAAATTAACAGGTTATATATCACAAGGTGTGATG
This sequence comes from Bacteroidales bacterium, assembly GCA_045118595.1. Taxonomy (GTDB): domain Bacteria; phylum Bacteroidota; class Bacteroidia; order Bacteroidales; family Marinilabiliaceae; genus W3P20-009. The sequence continues at coordinate 14,068 of JBGUYH010000142.1, forward strand.
CTTCTTTTGATGCTCATCAGCGTAGTGTTGATGGCACTCAGTGCAACTGAAGCATCTAACGATTCCGTAGCTATTGCAGCAAATTCATACACAGGCATAGTAATAACTTGGGCTATTGTAGTATTTGCAATAGGTCTTATTGGAGCTTTGCTTTCGTATGTTATTGGCGCAATAGTTGACACCTCAAACCTCCTCAGAACAGCCATCGCAGTTGTTGGCGCAATTATCTTGGTAGGAGCTTGTTGGACACTTGCCGATGGCACACCACTGCCACTTGTAGGCTATGAAGGAAGCGAAAACGTTCCATTCTGGCTTAAAATAGCAGATACTGGTTTGTTCCTTGGCTACATAGCAGCAGTTGTTGCAGTAGTTTCGATCATTGTATCAGAAATTATACAATTGTTCCGCTAATTAGGTGTCAAAACTTAAAATCGACAAAAGATGAGTAAGAAAGAAACACCAGAACTAAATGCCAGCTCACTTGCCGACATCGCGTTCCTCCTCTTAATCTTCTTCCTCGTCGCTACAACAATGAGCACAGACACAGGTTTGGCACGTATGCTTCCGCCTATGTTACCAAACAACCAAGACGATGCTCCACCTATCAAGGATCGTAACGTCTTCACTGTATTGCTCAACTTCCGCAACCAACTCCTTGTTGAAGGAGAGTGGGTTGATGTTAGCGAATTGAAGGAAAAAGCAAAAGAGTTTATTGCAAACCCAGCAGATAAGGATGATCTGCCAGAAAAACAGGTAACTGAAGTACCTTTGATTGGTAACTATCCAGTATCGAAGGGTGTTATCTCACTTCAGAACGACCGTGGTAGCCAATATCAAGCATACTTGCAAGTTCAGAACGAATTGCAAGCAGCATACAACGAATTGCGCGACGAACTTGCAAAAATTAAGTTCCACAAAAACTACGCAGATTGTTCTGATGATGAAAAGGATGCAATAAAGAAAGTTTATCCACAGCGCATATCAGAAGCAGAACCTAAAAACTATAAGAAGTAATGGCAAAGTTTAAAAAAGGCAAGAAAAATGCGCAACAGAAGCTTAATACTTCATCGTTGCCAGATATCGTGTTCATGTTGCTGTTCTTCTTCATGGTTGCAACTTCGATGAAAGAAGTAACAATGATGGTCAAGATTAAGTCACCTGAGGCAACTGAGGTAACCAAACTTGAGCAAAAATCATTAGTTTCTTACATCTACGTAGGTAAGCCATTGAACTCGCGCAAATTTGGTAGTGAGCCTCGTGTACAGCTTAATGACTCGTATGCAACTATTGATGACATCGAAAGTTACATCCTGACAGAACGCGAAAACATGAAAGAGGCAGATCGCCCAAAGATGACTGTGTCAATCAAAGCCGACTACGATGTTCAGATGGGAACCATCACTGACATCAAGCAGGCACTACGTAAGGCACAAGCGTTGAAGATAAGCTACTCTGCACGTAAAGCTGCTAAGTAAAAAGTAATTTCAATTCAAGTCAAGTATAAGATGCTCGCTCTCAAGAGTTGAGCATCTTTTTTTGACACTACGATAGGTTTATCATTCATAATTAATGTTTATCTTCGCACTCGAAAATATCAAAAAACAAACAAGAAGCAATGAGAAAAAACATCACTTCGCTTGTTATGGCCGTAGCAGCTATGATAGGCTTTGCAACGAGTGCAACTGCTCAATCGCAATTTAACAAAGGAGATTTTGCTCTCAACCTCAACTATGGCATAGGTGCTTTCACTTCAAGTGATTGGGGCGGATTGGAAAATGTAACTCAACACTCAGTTGGTGTTATGGGCGAATATGGCATCATGAACGTAATCAACTCTAAGGGTACTATCTCTGTTGGTGGCCAACTTGGTATGGGCTTTGGAAGTAAGGATAATGTAGATTTCCGTCGCGTGCGTATCGCAACTCGTGGTACATTGCACTATTCATTCATTCCACAAATCGACACTTATGCTGGCTGCACATTTGCATTTGTCGACATAAACAAAGCTAAATGGGAAGGCGTAAGTTATGACTATAGTGAATATGGCGTATCTATGAAAATAGAAAGTGAATCAGAGTCTGAAACAAAAGTAAAATTCATCGAACCACGTCTTTTCGCTGGTGCTCGTTATATGTTTAGCGATGCATTTGGTGTAAACCTTGAAACAAGTTGGGACCGTTTCGCATTTATATCGTTCGGTTTTACATTCAAGTTCTAACAAATAGAACTAACACACTAATATAAAAGAGAAACAAGTATCTCACTATGATGGTGAAATACTTGTTTCTCTTTTTCACTTGATGATATTTTTTCGCTATTGGAAGAAGTTTTTGCTACTTTGATACAAAGAATGATAAAAATGGAAAATAATGCTTACATTTGCACACCGAAAACGAAATGACACATTTACATTAAAAAGATAATGAAGAGAATTATATTCGCTATCATAGCTATTTGTTGTGCAGCGTCGGCGAAAGCGCAAGAAGAGACAACGTCGAATTCGACAATGGACTTCCAATATGGTTTAAAAGCAGGTTTGGTATTCACTACATTCGATAGCGATGTCGATGATTTTCAGGCTCGCTTTGGTAACTGGGGTATTCTCTGCCGCTTCAAATTTGAAAATTGGGCAATACAGCCTGAGTTCCATTATGCTACTCAAGGTGTTCGCTCATTGGAATACAAAGTTTATCAAGGCGACGATGAGTATGACACATTTGGTACATCTCGCTACGATGGAGTTAGCTCAAAAGTAAAACTTAGCCTTACCACATACAATTTGCAAATGCCAATCATATTCAAATGGTATATGCCAATAAAGATGTGGAAAGGTATCAATATTCAAGCAGGTCCAAAGATGAGCCAACGTCTCGACTATAAAGTTAGCGCATCAGGCAGTCCATCGGGCTTGTTGGCAGCAGTTGACAGCGAAGGTAATCAACTTGTTAATAATGGTCAGATTCGTAGCTTTGCACGCGATATGAACCGTTTCACTGTGGCAGCTGACTTTGGTGTAGGTTTCGACTCTCCATCGGGCATCGGTTTCGATTTACGCTACTCAATGGGTATTACACCAGTGTTCAAAGGCGAGAAACAACGTATGTTCACAAATAGTCATGATCGCGTTTGGTCGTTTGCTTTCACCTACGTATTCTAAGCACACCAGAAAAACAATATACACACAACATAGTCAGAAGGTGCGATTCAGAACAGCGAGTCGCACCTTTTATTATTGCCCTATAACTATAAATTGACTATATTTGCAACGCAAATTATTTAGATAAAACAAAGAAAAAGATGGCATTACAATGCGGCATAGTCGGACTACCAAATGTAGGTAAATCGACCCTTTTCAACTGCCTTTCAAACGCAAAGGCTCAATCAGCAAATTTCCCATTCTGCACAATAGAACCTAACGTAGGTGTAATAACAGTACCAGACAAGCGATTAGAAATACTCGACTCGATGGTGCACCCTGCACGTGTAGTACCTACCAATGTTGAAATTGTTGACATTGCTGGTTTAGTAAAAGGTGCAAGTAGAGGCGAAGGATTGGGAAATAAATTCTTAGCCAACATACGCGAGACAGATGCCATAATACACGTACTTCGTTGTTTCGATGACGATAACATAACACACGTAGATGGTTCGGTTGACCCTGTGCGCGACAAAGAAGTTATCGACCTTGAATTACAACTCAAAGACCTCGAAACAGTTGAGCAACGCATAGCTAAATGCGAAAAACAAGCAATAAGCGGCAAAGATGCTGAAGCAAAGAAAATGCTCGATGTGCTTGTACGTTTCAAAGCCGCACTTGAAGAGGGAAAAAGCGCTCGCTCTGTTGAATTAACTGAGGCTGAAGCAAAAATAGCAAAAGGACTATTCTTGTTAACATCGAAACCTGTGATGTATGTATGCAACGTTGACGAAGCATCGGTGGTGAATGGCAACAAATATGTTGATGCTGTGCGAGAAGCCGTAAAAGATGAAAACGCAGAAATAATAATACTTGCAGCACAGACTGAAGCTGAAATCTCAGAACTCGAAACATACGAGGAACGTCAAATGTTTTTGGAAGATTTGGGCCTAAAAGAGTCGGGTGTTGTAAAACTTATACGTTCTGCTTATAGCCTACTCAACCTCAAAACATTCTTCACCGTAGGCACCGATGAAGTACGTGCATGGACATTCCACAACGGATACACAGCACCACAAGCAGCTGGAGTTATCCATACCGATTTTGAAAAAGGCTTCATCAGAGCTGAAGTTATCAAATATGACGACTTTATTAATTTAGGGTCAGAAACAGCATGTAGGGAAGCAGGAAAACTCGGAATCGAAGGAAAAGACTATTTGGTTCAAGATGGCGATATAATGCACTTCCGTTTCAACGTCTAAAGACAATACAATAGATTCCATGCGTCAACGAACCGTTCAAACACTCATAGCCATACTCTGGTCGGTTATATTGATAGCTTGTTCCACCGAACATAACACGTGGTATAGTAGGCACTATCAAACATTAACATCGGAGTTTAACGTACTTTTCAATGGCAAAGAGGCATATAAGAACGGCATAGAGACTATCCGACAACAACATAACGATGACTATAGTCACATACTGCCAGTGTACGAGTTTGCCGATGCACAATCGGCAACAGCTGGCAGTGGCGACATGGAGACAGCTTTAAAAAAAGCTCACAAACTCATACAACTACACTCGATAACAGTAAAACCTGCCGCAAAACAAAACGAGACAGACAGAGAAAAACGTTTTAGAGCGCAAGAGGAATTTAATCCACTCGTTGACGACGCCTACTTACTTATAGGCATGGCAAATGTGGTAAAACACGAAGAAAAAGATGCAATAGAAGTGCTCGACTATTTAGCACGCAAATTCCCAACCGACCGCACTGCTTACGAAGGGAAAATATGGAAAGCCATAGCATACACCCAACTCAATCAACACATAAATGCACTCACTGCCCTCGAAAGCTATGACCTCGATGGGTTAGCACCGACTGACCTCTACGGACAATATATGGCTGCTTATGGCAATGTCATGATACAACAAGGCGAGTATAATAAAGCCATACATTATATGACAGAAGCTGTAAAGAATGCCGACTGCAAACACAATAGTAAACGATATAAATACATATTAGCACAGTTATACCGACAGGTTGGCAACAATGCACAAGCTGCCCCACTATTCCTAGAACTTTCAAAAGGTCTGGGCAACTACAATATGACATTTGCAGCCAAACTCGACCTTGCTACTGTAGCCACAACTCCTGAAGAGTTAGCTATGGCCGAAAAAAAACTGCAGAAAATGGCTAAAGATGACAAAAATGCCGAACAACTCGATCAAATATACTACGCCATTGGCAAGATGGACGAAAATAAAGGCAATACAAATCAGGCCATTAACGACTACAAAAAATCAGTTGCCCAAAGCCTTAGCAATAACAATCAGAAAGGCTTATCATTCTTAGCACAAGCCGATCTATATATCAAACAACCAACATATATTGATGCAGGAATAGCATACGATAGCGCAGCTTATTACCTGAACAAAAACAATATCCGACACACAGAAGCACAACAGCAAGCAGCACAACTAAAACAACTCGTAAAAGAACTCATAACCATACGCGACCAAGATTCACTATTGCGCATTGCACAAATGTCACATAGCGAACGTGAAAAATTTGTCCAAGACATTCTCGACCACATCGAAGCTGAAAAACAAGCACAACAAGATGCTGCAGAAAACGATGAAGAAGGCATGTCATTATACGATTATAACAACCTTACACGTAACTCAACAGGACAAAACAATAACTCGCTTTGGTACTTCTACAACACAACAATGGTAACTGCAGGCAAAAGCAACTTCATAAATAAATGGGGACGCAGAGCCAACGAAGACAACTGGCGTCGCTCAAACAAAAACAGCAACATATTCAATCCTGAAGAGAATGTTTTTGGAGAGTCAGAAGAGGCAAACACCGACCTAAATAGCAACAATAAAGGTACTAATGAGCAACAAAACATCACACGCGAGTCGCTGATGGCTGGACTACCATTAACACAACAGCAACAAGCAGAAGCTAACAATATGATTGACAATGCACTGTTTAATAGTGGAGTCATTTTATATGATGACATTCTCGATTATAAAAGTGCTATTAAGCAGTTACAAACACTATTGAATCGACATCCACAGAGCGACTGCGACAACTGCTACAATGCACTTGTTATGCTATACTTTGCACAACACAAGA
>JBGUYH010000143.1:0-2856 GCA_045118595.1 Bacteroidales bacterium
ATAACCAGGGTTGAGCACACGAATGATGATAGCCATTGCGCCAATCAAGAAACCATAAATGTATTTACCCTTTTCTGTGCGGCACGATGTTACTGGGTCGGTTGCCATAAATACTGCACCAAAGCAGAAACCACCGATGACGAGTTGCTCGCACCAGCATATATCGGTCGAACCTGTTTGTTGGAACAAGAAACCTGCAAGAGCGCCACCTACAAAGACAGAAATCATAGTCTTCCAACTTGCCACACCTGTGATGAGCAATATAATAGCACCAATGAGAATTGCAGCTGCACTTGTTTCACCTATTGAACCAGGAATAAAACCGAGGAATTCGTTTTGAAAATTGAATATCGAAGCATCGCCTTTACCATTAAGTGCCAATGCTGTCGCACCTGAGAATCCGTCAGCTACGTTTGCTGCGTCAAAATCAGAGTACCATACCGAATCACCCGACATTTTGGTTGGATAAGCAAAAAACAGGAATGCACGTGCTACAAGAGCTGGATTCCATATGTTCATACCTGTACCACCAAATACCTCTTTACCAAATATCACAGCAAAAGCAGTAGCTACAGCTACGAGCCACAGAGGTACATCGGCTGGCATAATCAAAGGTATAATCATACCTGTAGCAAGGAAACCTTCGTTAACCTCATGACCACGCATCTGCGCAACGGCAAATTCGATAGCCAAACCTGTTACGTATGATACTATTAATATAGGTAATACTGCCCAACAACCTTCGAGTACGATGTCACCGAATGTAGCAGTATCGAGCTGGCCAAGCATACGGAAATGCTGATAACCAGTATTGTAGATACCGAACAGAAGTGCTGGTATCAGAGCCAATATAACGCATGAGATGGTTCGTTTCAAATCCACCGCATCGCGCACGTGAACGCCACCCTTATTGACTGTATTAGGAGTGAAGAGGAAAGTCTCAAACGCACCAAATGTAGAGCGTAACTTAGAGAACTTACCACCCTCCTCAAAGTTGGGCTTCACGCTGTCTATAAAGTTTCTTAATGAACTCATTTTAATTAATTACAAATTACGAGTTATGAATTTTGAACAACGGCATAATTATTATGTTGTCATTCGCCATTCGTCAATCGTCATTATAAACTATCCAACTTCCTTCACCATAAGGTCAAGACCATTGCGAAGTATCTTTTGGAGTGGCAGCTTAGATGTGCAAACGAACTCACACAATGCTATATCTTCTTCAACTACTTCGTAGATGCCAAGCTGATCCATCTTATCGATGTCTTGCGCCATGATAGCTTTGAAGAGGAACTCTGGATATATGTCCATTGGGAACACTTTATCGAGTTCGTTGCTAACAACAAATGCGCGACGCTCGCCATGTGTATTAGTGTCGAGTTTGTACTCTTTACTACCTGTGAGCCATGAGAAGAATGTGCGACCTGCACTAAATTTGTTAAGACCTGGTAATGCCCAACCAAACATTTCATAGTGGTTGCCTTCTGGTATCACAGTTACTTGCGAATCGTAGTAGCCAAGATAGCCTTCAGCCGATGCTTCGGTACCAGTGAGTACATTACCACTGATAATGCGCACATTGTCAGAAAGCACATTTCCGTTTACTGCTGTTGCCAACTGAGCACCAACTATTGTACGGAAATAACCTTTTTGCTTCACTTCTGAGCCATCGATAACAGCTACACGAGAAAAATCGTGAACACCTGTTGTGAAGAGTTTGCCTATAGCGACAACCTCTTGTACACCTATTGTTAGTACTTTTTCGCCTGCGTTAATAGGGCTTACATGGTTGATTTGCACACCTACACAACCTGCTGGGTGTGGGCCATCAAAAGTTGTAACTGTAACGCCTTTAGCTGCACTAAACACAGGTGCAGGGCCATTGTTATGAACGCCAACAAAAACAGGAGCTATCTTGTTCAAAACATCGAGACCCTTCTGAAAGGCTTCTTCGTTGCCCTTGATGATGAAATCAAAGTCGGGGGCAAGAGGTGCCGAGTCGAACGTTGAAACGAAGATAGCCTTAGGCTCAGCCGTTGGATCGGCCACAATGTTGTAAGGCCTTTGCTTGAAATAGGGCCATGCACCTGCTTCAAGCATCTTCTCTATCACCTGCTGACGGCTAAGTGATGCGATGTCAGCCTTGCCAAAATCAACTGAGCTATTCTGGCCGTCGGCTTTTACTACGACTTCCAAAATAACACGTCTTTCGCCACGGTTGACAGCAACCAACTCGCCGCTCACTGGCGACACGAACTTAACCTCTGGCTGCTTCTTGTCCACGAAGAGCACGCTACCTGCCTGCACTTTGTCACCTACCTTTGCTACCATCTTGGGAACCAGATTATGAAAATCGGTTGGCTTGATGGCATACAGCTCTGGAAGGGCAACCTGTGTAAAGACAGTCTCCGCCTTACCTTCAAGGCGAATGTCGAGGCCTTTCTTGAGTTTTATTACATCAGACATTGTTAAAGATAATGGTTATATTAGTTAGTTATTATCGTTTCTTTGGTTATTTTTGTATGCCTCGTCGATATTAGAACGAGACGTATTTTACGTCTTGACACAATAAGGTCAAGAAAAACAATGCAAAGAAAATGAAACTAACTATCATTTGCGAATATTTAAGGAAAAATTTCTTTAATTACGTACACATTTTACTCGCAGCATACATCTTTACTAATGTGCAAACGTTTACATTAGCCCAACCCATGTTCTCTGACATATCTACACAACTAAAAGATATTAGAACGGTACAATTACGCACCTCTACCGACTCACTAACATATCCAGCCGTTGTACTTGGCGAAGATGACTATCTCATTCTATCGTTCGATGAACTCAATGCTGATG
>JBGUYH010000144.1:0-39942 GCA_045118595.1 Bacteroidales bacterium
TATCTTACGAGAGCATCTTCTGGTACATTGGTGATACCATATTGTGCAAATTGCATCTTTGCACTCTTCTTTGCATAATCGAGAATGTTTTGGTCGTTAACCTTCAATTCGTTCGATTCAGCTATGGTATGACGTATCTCTGTCCAACGATATTCATCGAGAAGATCAGGGAACTCATTCTTCAGTACTTCTTCTGTAAAATTCTTGTTATCCTTGTTGATAACAGTGAGCCAACGTTTCATAAACTCTTCTGGCAATTCCATTTTGGTATTCTTAACCAATGCCTTACGAAGCTTGTAGCCAAAGAGGTTATCTTGCTGCATAGTAAATTGTTCAGCAAGTGTTTCACGAGTCTTAGCTTTGAACTCATCGAGTGACTTAACAACATCCTTACCATATACTTGGTCGAATATTTCTTGATTAAGTTCTGCATCTTTGAATTCAGTCACCTCTGCTATAGTAAATTCGTACTCACCCTTTACATTAGCAGCATCTTCTTTGCTTATACCAAGTATGTATGATATTTCGGTATCGTTAGGATAAGCCTTCTTTATATCGAATGAAACAACATCGCCGACCTTCTTACCAACGAATTTAGCTTTTTCTGCATCGTCTTTAATAACCGATGTAGAGATAATTGCAGACTCGTTGCTGAATGCGCCTTCTTGTTTTACACTACCCTTAACCATCGACTTTTCACCAACAACGTCAACTTTTTCGTTAGTACCAAAACGTTGTGTGAGCGACTTAATCTGCAAGTCAACATCTTCGTCGGTTACTTCGATTGTGTAATAAGGAACTTCAACCTTAGCAAGGTCGATTTTGATTTCAGGAGCCAAACCAATAGCGAACTTAAATGTAATATCGTTCACTTCTTTATCAAAATCGATAGCTTCTTGACCTTCAGCAGGCAAAGGCTGACCTACGATATTGAGTTTATTCTCCTTTATATAGTTATTGAGAGTCTCGTCAAAAATCTTATTAACTTCCTCAGCAAGCAAAGCCTTACCAACCTGCTTCTTCACCATTGCCACAGGAGCCTTACCTGGACGGAAACCTGGTATATTTACTCGCTTAGCATAGTTCTTTATTGCGGCCTCTACTTTTGGCTCATAGTCGGCCTTTTCGATGTTCAGAGTGATGACTGCATTAAGTGCGTCAACGTTTTCTCTCGAAATATTCATTTCTGTATAACGATTTATTATTATTTCTTTCAGTAATTACCTATGAAGCAAACAAAAAAAGTGACCGCCAATGCAATTTGCACGGCGGTCGTATTTTAGTGCGGATGACGGGACTCGAACCCACACGCCTCGCGGGATCAGATCCTAAGTCTGACGCGGCTACCAATTACGCCACATCCGCAGCTCCTTTTTCAGCGGTGCAAAGATAATTGATTTATTTATTACCAAACAAATTTTTAAGCATTTTTTATACTATCGCAAAGTGTAATCACTTTTTATTAGCATAATTACAAACGCTTAATAGGTTGATATTACACTCTTTATTGGCAATGACTATATTAATTTGAATATGTTGTAAACTAAAATTGCATAAGATGATATTCTTGAAAATTTATCTTATCTATCAGTAACAACAAATATAAAATATATCTACAGTTTACTTATAAAACAAAAAAGGAGGCAAAATACCTCCTTTCTTCAGATTATCTGTATGTATTAAAACATTATTTTCCTGGATAACTAACCACCGAAGCTACATCATATTTCGACAAACGCTTACGGCCACCTAATCCTTCAAGTTCGAGCAAAAAGAGCATTTTTACAACCACTCCACCACAACGTTCTATCAAACGAGCAGCAGCCTCCATTGTTCCTCCTGTAGCCATCAAATCGTCGATAAGAACAACTCTCTGACCTGGTTTTATCGAATCCTTATGTATCTCGATAGTAGCCGTACCATACTCCAAATTATATGTCTCTTCCACTGTTTCGCGTGGCAATTTACCTTTCTTACGCACTGGCACAAAAGGTTTTACAGCTTTATAAGCCAATGGCATACCAAAGATAAATCCACGAGACTCCACACCAGCTATTACATCATAATCAACACCTGTTATGAGTTTGTACATTTCGTCAATCGAGAGCTGAAGTCCTTCACCACTGTCAAGCACACCAGTAACATCGCGAAACATAACACCCTTTTCAGGAAAATCGGGTATGGTTATTATATAATCTTCTACTTTTTTCATTGTCAATTATTTTTTATCAATTGTCAATTAGAAATCGGCATGTCCTGGTGTACGTGGGAATGGTATCACATCACGTATATTACCCATACCAGTTACAAACAATAGCAATCGTTCAAATCCCAAACCGAAGCCTGCATGTGGACACGATCCGTATTTGCGAGTATCGAGATACCACCACATATCCTTCATTGGTATGTTCAATTCTGTGATGCGTGCCATAAGTTTATCGTAACTCTCTTCACGCACCGAGCCACCTATTATCTCGCCTATCTGTGGGAACAACACGTCGGTACCTTGAACGGTCTTATTATCTTCATTCATCTTCATATAGAATGCCTTTATCTCTTTTGGATAATCGGTGAGGATAACAGGCTTCTTAAAGTGATGTTCGACAAGATAACGTTCATGCTCCGAAGCAAGATCACAACCCCAATAAACAGGGAACTCGAACTCATGACCATTCTTAACAGCCTCTTCCAATATCTTAATACCTTCTGTATAAGGAAGACGCATAAAGTCAATGCCTACAACCGAACGTAAACGTTCGAGCAGACCTTTATCAACCATCTTATTAAGGAATTGCAGATCATCCATACAGTTATCAAGTGCCCACTGCACGCAGAACTTAATAAATTCCTCTTCCAAATCCATCAGATCTTGCTTGTCGTAGAAGCATACCTCTGGCTCAATCATCCAAAACTCAGCCAAGTGACGTGGAGTATTTGAATTTTCAGCACGGAATGTTGGACCAAATGTATAGATAGCACCCAAACCAGTTGCTCCGAGCTCACCTTCGAGCTGTCCCGACACTGTCAAACTAGCTTGTTTGCCGAAGAAATCATCGTCGTATTTTATCTGACCATTTTCATCTTTTTCCAAATTATAGAGGTTCTTAGTTGTCACTTGGAACATCTGACCAGCGCCCTCACAATCGCTTGCTGTAATAAGTGGGGTATGGAAATAGAAAAATCCTTTTTGATGAAAAAATGTATGAATAGCATAAGCCATTTGATGACGAATGCGGAACACTGCACCAAAAGTGTTTGTACGTGGACGAAGATGAGCTACTTCACGCAAGAATTCCCATGTATGTCCCTTCTTTTGCAACGGATATGTATTGTCACAATCGCCAAGTATCTCAATCTCTTTAGCTTGCAACTCTACGCTCTGTCCGCCGCCCTGACTTTCAACCAACAAGCCAACAACACTGAGGCAAGCTCCTGTTGTAATTCGGCGCAATGTATCGGCATTGAACTTATCGGCATCAACAACTATCTGTATGTTATTTATTGAAGAACCATCGTTCAGAGCCACAAAGCTCACTTGTTTGCTATCGCGGCGGGTACGAACCCAACCTTTTACTACCACATCTTGTCCGATTTGCGTTGCACGGAGCAAGTCAACAATTTTAGTTCGTCGCATGTTATATTGGCTTTTTTCTCTAATTTCTTTTTTCAGTCTGCAAATGTAACAAACATTGCTGTATTTTCATTTCTTACATTACAGTTTGTTATACTTGCTTTCAGATATTTTAAACTATGTAATCTTATTCGGTATACATACAATGCAATAAAACCAAAACAGAGGCGTATCTATAAAAAGACACGCCTCTGCTTATTTTTATACAAATCGCTTTTAGTCGATGTATTCAAAACCAGTGTAAGGTACAAGTGCCTTTGGTATGCGTATGCCCTTTTCTGTCTGATTATTTTCGAGCAATGCAGCCACAATACGAGGCAATGCCAACGCAGAGCCATTGAGGGTATGACAAAGTTCTACCTTCTTATCGGCTGTACGATAACGACATTTCAAACGATTAGCTTGATATGTATCGAAATTAGATACCGAGCTAACCTCGAGCCAACGTTGCTGAGCCTCAGAATAGACTTCAAAGTCGTAGCATATTGCTGCAGTAAACGACATATCACCGCCACACAAACGCAATATACGATAAGGCAATTCGAGTTTCTTGAGCAATCCTTCTACATGTTCAAGCATCTCTTTATGGCTCTCTTTTGAATGTTCTGGCTTATCTATACGCACGATTTCAATCTTAGAAAATTCATGTAAACGATTCAAACCACGCACATCTTTACCATACGAACCAGCCTCACGACGGAAACACTGTGTGTAAGCACAATTTTTGATTGGCAACTGCTTCTCGTCAAGAATAACATCACGATATATATTAGTAACAGGAACCTCTGCTGTTGGAATAAGATAGAGGTCGTCTATTTCGCAATGATACATTTGTCCCTCTTTATCTGGCAACTGACCTGTACCATATCCCGATGCTTGATTAACAACTGTTGGTGGCATTATCTCAGTATAGCCTGCTTTATTTGCTTCAGCGAGGAAGAAATTGATAAGTGCACGTTGCAATTGTGCACCTTTACCTACATAAACAGGGAAACCTGCACCTGTTATCTTAACGCCCAAATCAAAGTCGATAAGATTATACTTCTTAGCAAGTTCCCAATGTGGCAATTTTGCTTCACCATTATTAGGCACTGTATCCCAATTACCAACAGTATCACCCTCTTTACATTCACGAAGGTTCGACTTTACTACAAGGTTATCTTCAGCTGCAGAACCTTCTGGAACAAGATCGTATGGTATATTTGGAATGGTACATAGATGAACAGTAAGTTCTTCTTCTGCTTTCTTTTGTGCCTCACCATATTCCGCAATACGCTCTTTAAGTTTAGCAACATTCACTTTAGCAGCTTCGGCTTCTTCTTTCTTACCTTGCTTCATAAGTGCACCAATCTCGTTGGCATATTTCTTACTCTCGGCCAATGCTTCGTCCGATTTTTTCTGCGCTTCACGACGACGATCATTGATTGCAATAGCCTTTTCGATAGCCTCTTTTGCACCTGCAAAGTGCTTCTTTTCCAAACCAGCAATTACTAAGTCGGTTTGTTCTTGTATTTGTTTGAGTGTAAGCATTTTCGTTTGGTATTGATATAATAAAAAACGCTCCCTGTTTTGCTACTCACGAGTACCAAAAGCAGGAGCGTTAATCTGTTTGTTGGGGAGTAGACTTACTCAGCAGGAACAACAGATACGAACGATCGGTCGTTCTTCTTGCGCTGGAAAGTCACAGTTCCATCAACGAGGGCAAAGAGTGTATGATCCTTACCTATGCCTACGTTTTCGCCTGGATGGTGTTGAGTACCACGCTGGCGTACGATGATGTTACCAGCTTTGGCAAACTGACCGCCGAAGAGCTTAACACCAAGTCGTTTGCTCTCTGACTCACGGCCGTTCTTTGAACTACCTACTGCTTTCTTGTGTGCCATTTTTTCCTATCTTTTGCGCTTATCTTCACTCTTCCGAGCTACAGATAAAAGCCAAGTTTCTAAAATCAGTGAACTAATACTTATTAACCCAGAATGTTTTCAATCTGAATTTGAGAAAGGTACTGACGATGACCATTCTTCTTCTCATAGCCCTTGCGACGTTTCTTGTGGAATACAATTACTTTGTCGCCTTTAAGATGCTCAAGAACTTTTGCTGTAACTTTAGCGCCCTCTACAGTAGGAGCACCAATCTTAACAGCACCATCGTTGTCGATAAGAAGAACGCGGTCAAACTCTACACTGTCACCAGCGTTTTGTGGCAGACGATTAACAAAAATCTTTCTGTCTTTTTCTACTTTAAATTGCTGTCCGGCAATTTCTACAATAGCGTACATTTTTGCTATAACATTTTAAGTTACACCTGTAGGCGAGTGTCACTAACACTACTTAACCTAAGCCAATACAGATTTTCGGGCGCAAAGATACAACCTTTTTTTGTTTTAACAATCGTATTTATTGTTAATTCATAACTATTATTATCCCAAAAAATGTTGACGTAACTTTACACTGCTTGTTTGGAACATACACCACAATTAGCTATTTTTGAACCTCAAACAGAATGCACAATTATATGAGTGAAGACAAGCAATTGATAGTTGAACTAACCGTTGAAGGCATATCAAAACGCAACGGGACTGATTCGTATGTGCTTGTCTTAGCCGACAAACGGAATCCACATCGCCGGTTGCCTATTGCCATCGGATTACCTGAAGCGCAATCGATAGCTATTGTATTGGAACATGTTAAACCCAAACGCCCACTTACTCACGATCTTACTTGCTCGTTTCTCAACAACTTTGGCATCGATGTAACAGGAGTTTACATATCCGATATTCGCGATGGCATATTCTATTCAAGCATTCTGTGCTCACACCCATCTGACAATACACAAACAGCTATCGACTCACGCACAAGCGATGCTGTGGCCATTGCTATGCGCATGGGATGCGCTATTTTTACCAATGAATATGTAATGAAAGTAGCATCGGTACCGAATATCAAACACAACGATAACTACATCGATGATGCTACACTTGGTGAAATGGATGAAACAATGCTCAACAATATTATGCAACGTGCCATTGCTGCCGAAGATTATGAGTTAGCTTCGCGTGTGCGCGACCAACTTCGAAGTCGTTCATAGAAGTCACCATCGCCACGTACTCCACTTATTTAGTTCTTTTTCATACTGCTCACTCTTACCATTTTCTATCTTATCGAGCAATGCATGAAACCGTGGTCCGTGATTCATCTCAACAGTGTGACACAACTCGTGTAAAATGACATGATCGACCAAATGCTGTGGTAAACGCATAAGCTGAACATTGAGTTGTATATCTTTACGCACCGAACATGCTCCCCAACGCGATTTTAAATTTTTCAGTTCTACATTTCGAAAGCTAAAACCATATATCGTAGCTAATTCGGCAAGACGCTGAGGCAATACTTTCTGTCCCTCCACTTTGAACGCAAAAGCTATACCTTTACGAGTCAACTCTTGCACCACTTCATTTTCAATAGGATTAATTGTGGGAGGATAATTCACATGTATAAGTCCCTTTCCTACATACAAATGCACTTTCTTATCATGAGAATCTGGAGTCATCAACAGCTTATGCTCAGATGTTTCAAAAGATATTTCGGGTGTAAAGATGGTCATAGGATGAACACGCTTAGCTATTTTACGTCGCGCATTCTCTATCCACTCCTCGTTATCAGCCACATACTCTTCAACTTCTCGCCTCGATACTTGCTGACGTGTAGTAACATGTACGGCTCCATCTTCGCTAACACGTATTGATAAACCACGTGCATTACGACGTTCGAGCACTGTTACTATGCCTATTCTCTGATTAGTAAAACTATACATTAAGTTTCATTGCAAAAACAGATTCAAAATTATCACTTTTTGATAACTCACTCCATATACCAAATGATAAAACGCAAAATAGGCAGTCACACATAACTGTACGACTGCCTATTATAACCATGATTGTATGTTTATTTACAACACTGTTTTAAATGCTTCGATAAATTTATCACACTCCTCAATAGTGAGGCACAACGGCGGCAGCAAACGTATCATATTTGTTCCTGCTACGCCTGTAAAGATATGCTTTTCGTAAAGCAATTTTTTACGTATCTCAGTCATAGGCTCGTTAAACTCGATACCTATCATCAAACCTTGTCCGCGTACTTCTTTTATTTTAGGCGATTTAGGCATATTATCCAATAAATACTTGCCCACTTTAGCTGCATTGTCTACAAGTTTCTCATCTTCAAAAATGTTGGCAACTGCTATTGCGGCAGCCATAGCAAGATAATTTCCGCCAAACGTTGTACCCAACTGACCTTTTACTGGTTCAAAATCGGGCGAGATGAGCAAAGCACCAACAGGAAATCCATTGGCGATGCCCTTAGCCATGGTAATTATGTCGGGTTTGATACCTGTGTGTTGATGAGCAAAGAACTTTCCACTACGTCCGTAACCCGACTGTATCTCATCGAGAATAAGGATGGTACCATGCTGCTTACATAGTGCCGACAATTGTTGAAAAAATTCAGGTGTAGGTATGTGTATGCCGCCACACCCTTGTATACCTTCGACAATAACTGCAGCTACATCATTGTTTTTCAGTGCATCAGCAACGCTATCTATATTATTAAGTTCGGCCCAAACCACTTTATGATTAGCATTGAATGGCGACACTATTTTTGGATTATCGGTAACAGCCACTGCCCCCGACGTACGACCATGGAAACTACGTTTGAAAGCTACCACTTTATCCCGACCTGTATGAAACGAGGCAAGCTTAAGAGCATTCTCATTAGCTTCGGCACCTGAATTACAAAGGAATAGCGAATAGTTTATATATCCGCTCAACTTCTGTATCTTTTCAGCAAGTGTAACTTGCAAAGGATTGATAACGCTATTTGAATAGAATCCTATTTTCCCTAATTGTTCAGTAATACCAGCCACATATTTAGGATGTGTATGACCAACAGAGATAACTGCATGACCGCCATAGAGGTCGAGGTACTCCTGACCTTTATCATCCCAAACCTTGCAGCCCAGACCTTTTACTGGGACTACATCGAAGAGTGAGTATACATCGAATAGTTTCATGTCGTTTCTTTTTTATTAAAGATTAAAAGCCAGATGGTTTAAGGTTCAGACCTGTATTTTCAGGCAAGCCAAACAAGAGGTTCATATTCTCAATAGCTTGTCCTGATGCACCTTTCACCAAATTATCAATCATTGATATAACGTGCAACTTTTTGCCATATTTCTTCACATATAGCACATTTTTATTTGTATTCACAACCATCTTAAGATCTGGATTAAAGTCTACTACATTGACAAATGGTTCATCTTTATAGTAAGCCTTATAAGCTGCCACTGCTTCTTCTTCGGTTAGGTCACAATCGAAATAAACCGATGCCATTATACCACGTGGAAAATCGCCACGCACTGGTACGAAATTAAGTTCACCTTGATAACTTGGAGCTAACTTGTGTAATGTTTCGTTTATTTCACCAAGATGCTGATGCGTAAAAGCTTTGTAAACCGACATATTATTAGCACGCCAACTAAAATGCGTTGTTTCTGACGGCTTTTGTCCTGCACCAGTCGAACCTGTTACACCTGTTACATGCACTTCGCCCAACTTATCAGCTTTTGCCATGGGCAGCAATGCAAGTTGTATCGATGTAGCAAAACAACCTGGATTGGCTATATGTTTTGCTGCTTTTATCTCTTTACGGAAAGCCTCTGGTAGACCATAAACAAAATCTTCAGCATCGGCTGATAAACGGAAATCGTTTGACAAGTCGATTATCTTACCATCATAATCGGCAGGTAAACTATGCACATAGTCTTTAGATTTGCCATGACCAGAACATATGAAAATTACATCAACAGCCCCAGCTGGAGCATCGGCGCTAAAAGTAAGTGTTGTTTCACCTATCAAGTCGTGATGAGCATGCCATATAGGTTCACCAGCATGACTCTCACTCTGTGCAAATATTATATTGGCCCATGGGTGATTTATAAGTATACGTATCAGTTCACCAGCCGTGTAGCCAGCTGCACCTATTATTCCGACTTTGATCATTTTTTCTTAGTTAATAAGTATTAAGTTCTAAAGTTATAAGTACTGGAGTTATAAGTACTGGAGTTATAAGTTCCAGAGTTATAAGTTCCAGAGTTATAAGTTTTGAGTATGGTTTTGAAAGTTGTAAGTTCAGTTCTTCATATTGGCTTGTTTTACGACACTGATGAAAGAGATGAGCATTGCTTTTATCTCTTCAATCCTGTTATTTAGCTCGTTGTATGTCTGTTCTGACAGATATTCTAAATCCTTTGCTAACAATATTTGATAGTCTAATTCGTTTGCTGAACCTAATGCTATATGTAGAAAGTTAGCAAAATCAGCATTCGACCGACGTCCAGAACCTTCGGCTATATTGGTAGGTATTGAGTAGGCTGAACGGCGCATTTGCGATACTAACCCAAATGTTTCGTAGTTGGGGAAACACTCAACGGTTTTATATATCATTAGTGCCAATTCATGAGCTTTTTGCCAAACTTTTATCTTCTTATAGTCTTGCATAGCTACCTATCTCTCAGTCATCTAACTTAGAACTCTGAACTTAGAACTTAGAACTCTGAACTTAGAACTTATAACTCCAAAACTTATCACTCCCTCTCTCCCGGATGAGCGAGATAGTATGCTCGCAGCGCTGTCGATGTTACTTTGATGAAGCCTTTGGCATCGTCGCTACTCCATGCTTTGGCTGTTTCGCCATATTCACCAAGTTTGTTTTTCACAAGATCGTTTGGTGAGTCGACGCCTACGGTTTGGAAGCAGAGCGGACGTAGTTCGAGCGTTACTTCGCCAGTTACGTTGCGCTGGCTGCTCTCGAGCATTGCTTCAATATCGGGCATAACAGGTTCGAGATATTGACTTTCGTGAAGGAACATGCCATACCAGTTCGACACTTGATCTTTCCAATATTGTTGCCACTTCGAGAGTGTATATTTTTCGAGGAAACGGTGTGCGCCGATGATGAGCATAGGAGCAGCCGCCTCGAATCCTACGCGACCTTTGATGCCTATGATGGTGTCGCCCACGTGGCAATCGCGACCAATGCCGTATGCTGCACCTATTTCTTCAACGGCTTGTATGGCTTTTATCTTGTCGTCGTATTTTGTGCCGTTGACGCTGCAAAGTTCGCCCTTCTCGAAACCAAGTTTGAGGAGTTCTGGGCCCTCTTTGGTTGGGTGCTTGAGGTATGCCAACTCGGGCAAACCTTGTTTTGAATCGAGAATCTCGCCGCCACAGATAGATGTACCCCAAATACCTACATTGTATGAATATTTGAGTTTAGTGAAATCGGCAAAATATCCGTTTTTGTTGAGGTAATCGACCTCCTCTTGACGGCTAAGATTGCCATCGCGAGTGAGTGTAATTATCTCCACGCCAGGAGCCATAACGAGGAACGTCATGTCGAAACGTATCTGGTCGTTGCCAGCACCTGTCGAGCCGTGAGCTATGGCTTGTGCGCCAATCTCTTTAGCATAACGTGCTATGGCTATGGCTTGGAATATACGTTCGGAACTAACAGAAATTGGGTAACAGTTGTTGCGCAACACGTTGCCGTAAACCATATAACGGAGGCTCTTGGCGTAGTATTCTTGAGTTACGTCGAGCGTTACGTATTTAGTAGCGCCAAGTTTATAGGCGTTTTCTTCGTTGGCTTTGAGTTGCTCTGCGCTAAAACCGCCAGTATTTGCACAAGCTGCATATACTTCGTAGCCTTTTTCTTTAGCCAAATACATTACGGTGTACGATGTATCGAGACCGCCACTAAAGGCAACTACCACTTTCTTCTTCTGTTCCATCTTGTATAATTACGAATTATGAATTACGAATTTTGATTCAGCAAAGACGCAGCGCGCCACGTCTCTACGAATTATGAATTTTCAATTATCAATTGTCAATTGACTAATCTTCTGGGAAACCATCAGGGAAACGAGCTCTGATTTTATTCTCAATATCGGCTCTATCTTTTGCCACCTCTTCGTCGGCATCGCGCACGCTGCGGGCACGTTCGGGGTCGTAGAGCATTCCGGTGCAAACACAATAACGGCGATTGGTGCGCACGAGTATGTCGTGGTTGATGCAGCCTTCGCAACCTTTCCAGAATGTTTCATCATCGGTAAGTTGGGCGAAGGTTACAGGTACGTAGCCATGGTCGGTATTGAGCTTCATAACGGCAGCTCCCGAGGTCAGACTAAAAATTTTAGCTTCAGGCCATCGCATGCGGGCGAGTGTGAATGTCATGTGCTTGATGCGACGCGAAAGTCCGCAACCGCGATACTCATCTTTCACAATCAGACCCGATGTAGTTACGTAGTGCTTGCCGCCCCACGTTTCGATATAACTAAAGCCGGCGAAGTTCTCTCCGTCGAGTGCAATCACGGCTTTGCCTTCGCGCATTTTCTGCTTAACGTAGCCAGGATTACGTTTTGCAATGCCAGTGCCTCTCACTTTGGCGGCATCGCTGATGGTTTTCAAAATCTCATCGACATATCGTAGGTGCTCATCAGAGGCCACCATTACGTCAATTTCGCTCATTTTGGCAAAAAGATAGAAGTTCTTTGGTAATCGTTTATTATCAACTACACACTTAAGTATTAAGCATGTAGCACTTTATTTTCAATATTTGTTAGCCATTGTGACAATGTCTTAACTACATCAACCTGACGCACATGTTCACGAATGATAAGCAATACAGTATCATCGCCAGCCAAAGTACCCATTATGGCACCACTCTGTCCTTTATCAATCATATCGGCCACCACACTTGCATAGCCTGGACGAGTTTTTAGCACGGCTATTTGTCCTGAGAATTCAAGACTCACTGCACAGTTACTAATCACATCAACACCATTATGAACAAACTCATCACTATTCATCTGACGCGATACTGTATTTGGAGCTAATCGATAACGATAGTTGCCCATTCCATCGGGAACTTTTGCTATCTGCATCTCCTTTATGTCACGCGATAGAGTAGCTTGTGTTAGCGAAAAACCGCGTTTACTAAGTTCAACAAGTATTTCATCTTGTCCTGAAATATCACGCGTGGCAATTATTTCACGTATTGCCATCAACCTATCATGCTTGCATTTTGACATTGTGATTCGTATTTTTTTTCATTAATACCGCAAAATTATACATTCAAAATTGAATATTACCAGATTAAATGTGAATTTTTATAAAAATGACAATATTTTTATTCATATTTTGCATCCACCTAATAATGGGTAAGAGTTTTTTATTGCATTTAATCTTTTAACTTTGCGCAAAATATATAACAGATGAATATCGTAATTATAAAATATAACGCTGGTAACATTCGCTCAGTGAGCAATGCCCTACTTCGGCTTGGCGTTGAAGCTCAGATAACCGACGATGTAAATGCTATCCGTTGTGCCGATAAAGTAATATTTCCTGGTGTAGGTGAAGCAAGTTCTACAATGGAATATTTGCGCAACACTGGTCTCGACAAAGTTATCTGTTCGCTCAAGCAACCCGTACTTGGCATTTGTTTGGGAATGCAACTAATGTGCAGTCATTCAGAAGAGGGTGATGTTGATTGTCTGGGCATTTTTGATGTTCCTGTTAAGCGTTTTTCACTGCCCACACCTAATCCACACAACTTAAAAGTACCACAAATGGGTTGGAACACTATTACTGATGTTAAGCAACCACTCTTTACACCCGACTTGGAGAATAAATTTGTCTATTTTGTACATAGTTACTATGTTCCACTTTGCCAGTGGACAGCTGCTACAACTAACCACTCAATAACATATAGTTCTGCACTGCACAAAGACAATTTTTACGCCACTCAATTCCACCCCGAAAAGAGTGGCAGCGTAGGTGAAGATATTTTGCGACACTTTTTGGAAGTGCAATAAGAAAAAACAAACCAACTATACTTGATTTGCCCATCAACTACAGCGAGAAATTTATTACAAAACAAAAAAACACTATCATTATTGCTTAATAAATAATAGTTTTATACATTTGCAAACGATTTAGAACAGAAATGAAATCAATAAACAACATATGGTGGTGGCGTCTTACTCTTAGAATACCGGAGTGAGTGCTTAGCCATATGTAGTAAAACGAAAAGATAACACAAGGCCTGCCGAAAACTCCGGTAGGCCTTTTTTAATTGAAATAATTAACACACATAACACTATGCAAAACATATTATCACGCCTTGTGGCTCACGAAGAGCTTACGGCACAAGAGACTGAACAAATACTAATCAACATCACCAACGAAGTGTACCCTACCGAACAGGTAACAGCTTTCGTTATGGGATTACAAATGCGCGGCATTTCAGTTGATGAATTACTTGGGTTGCGCAGTGGAATACTAAAAACAGGTGTACCAGTCGACCTCAGCCCATACAAACCTATCGACATAGTAGGTACTGGTGGTGATGGCAAAAACACATTCAACATATCAACATGCGCATGCTTCGTGGTAGCAGGTGCCGGATACAAAGTTGCCAAACACGGAAACTATGCTGCTACATCGGTGAGCGGCGCAAGCAACGTAATAGAGGGACATGGCGTGAAGTTTACCAACGACAACGATAAATTGCGTCGTAGCATCGAAGAGTGCGGATTGGTATACCTACACGCACCACTTTTTGCTCGCGCTATGAAGTTTGTAGCACCAGTGCGCAAAGCACTTAAAATTCCAACATGCTTCAACTTACTAGGTCCGCTCGTCAACCCATGTCGCCCAACATATCAAATGCTTGGTGTTGCAACCCTTGATCAAATGCGCCTATATAGCAACGTGTATCAGAAAATTGGTATTGGCTATGGCATTGTTAATAGCATTGATGGATACGATGAAATATCGCTCACTAGCGACTTTAAAATAACAACTCAAACACAAGAACGCATCTATAGTCCTGCTGAACTTGGATTAAAAAAGGTCTGTGCAACCGATTTAGCTGGCAATGCTAATCAAACAAAAGAAGATGCAATGAAAGTATTCGACGATATACTTGAGTGTCGCGATGTAGAGAGTCGCACATCAGTAGTGTTGGTCAACGCAGCATTTGCCATCAACATTATCGAACCACAAAAAACATTTGACGAGTGCTTAGCCATCGCTCGTGAATCGCTCGAATCGAAACGTGCTTTAGGCGTATTGAAGAAATTTATTGAAATCAACTCATAAGAATAGTCTATTTGCACCTTTCTGAAGATTATATTTGCGCCAAACAAATAAAACGATGAACAACATTAGACACATAATAGGCACATCAGTGGCACTCGTTGTCATGATTCTGATTGCATGTGCTTGTGCACTGAACAATACTACACCAAGCCGCAGTTGGACAGAAGATACCAGTGACATAAGCTACACTATTATCGACAGCAAAATTATAGACAATGCGAAGCTTCTAAAGCAACTAACTGGTTCTGACATAGCTATTGTTGGTTCAACGCAAATAACTCAAATAACATACAATTCAACATTCAATGGGAAACGAATATGCTTATCGGGCATTGTTGCAACACCTATTGGCACTGATACCATCAGACAAATAGTAATTAGCAACCATTGGACAATTGGTTCTGACAATGAATGTCCGAGCAAACGAATACCATTCGATGTTGCATTGTGTGCCACACGTGGCGTTATGGTTGTTTGTGCCGATTACTTGGGTTACGGGGCTACAAGTAATAACGTTCATCCTTATTTGTGTGGCTTAGAAACGGCACGTCATAGTGTCGATTGTTTTAGAGCTGCTCTTCAGTTATGCTCTTCGCAAAAAATAGAGATAGCATCTGACTACAAAACATACAACATTGGATACTCGCAAGGTGGTGCTGTAGCTTTAGCTGTGCAACATTACATAGAGGCAAATGCCAAACTTGATAGCATTGTTCATTTAGAAAAAACACTATGCGGTGCTGGTCCATACGATCCAGTAGCTTGCTACAAAGAGTATCTGAAACAAGATACGCTCGCCTATCCTGTTGTTATTCCAATGATTATATCAGGAATGGTAGATGCCTACCCTGACATGCTGAACAACATTAACGAATCAGATTTTTTCTCTGACAAATTCAACACAGCCCACATTATCGACTCTGTAAAATCGAAACGTTACACAACAGACCAGATAAATTCATTGATACAACGAGCTATAGGTGCAGCTACACCCATCAATCTCTTTTCAGCCGAAGCACTCGACTCTTGTTCTGAATTATCGCATAAATTGATTAACGTACTCGAACTTAACAACATGCTAAAAGGCTGGACACCCAAAGCACGTCTACAATTTTTGCATTCTACTGCCGATGTTGTTGTACCTATTATCAACTACCAAAAGGCCCAAAAGGCATTTACCACATGCAAACAGGATAGCGCCATTGTAGCCAACATGGGTTCACACGGCACAACAGCTGGAATATTCTGTCAAAAGGTATTGCAAATGAATATTTACGAATAAAGAAAAAACACATAGCACAATGAGTAATTATTTGGAAAAAATAATAGCCACAAAGCCCGAATGCATAGCCGAAGCTAAACGTAAATGCTCGTTGCTAGATGTAAAGTCTATGTGTGCTGACATGGCACCTACGCTACCTTTTGCACAAAGCATCAGAGAGCGCAATGGCATAATTGCCGAATTCAAAAGACAATCGCCATCGAAAGGACTCATACATGGTAATATTTCACCATCAGAAGTAGTTACCGAGTACGAAGCCGCAGGTGTTAGCGCAGTATCGGTACTGACCGATAAATTATTCTTTGGTGGTACAATAGCCGACGTACGCGAGGCTAGTGAGTTTCTACACATACCTGTACTACGCAAAGAGTTCATCATCGACCCATATCAAGTATACGAAGCACGTGTCAACGGAGCATCGGCCATATTACTCATAGCTGCCGTACTGAGTGTAGGACAGGCGCAAGATTTAGCAGGCTTAGCAGCTGAGATAGGATTAGAAGTGCTTATGGAACTACATGGCGAAAACGAATTAGGTTATATGGTGCAAGGCGTTACCGTAGCAGGTATCAACAATCGTGATTTACGCACGTTTAATGTCGACTTACATCACTCCATCGAAGTGGCGCACCTACTACCAAACGAATTGCCCAAAATTTCAGAAAGTGGCATACGCACCATCGACGACATGCTCACACTCCGCAGTGGCGGTTTTGATGGTTTCCTGATTGGCGAAAATTTCATGAAGAGCGATAAACCTGGAGCAGAATGCATCAGTTTTTGTAGCAACTATGCACAAGCACTCAACAAATGACCAAAACACTTGCACCATGCAAACACCCAAAATAAAAATATGCGGCATGACCGACATCAACAACATTAGCCGCATCTTATTCCTCGAACCCGACTATTTGGGCTTCATCTTCTACCCCAAGTCACCACGCTACGTTGTGGGCAAACTCAAACCCGATATGCTCAGCATCATACCCGACGATGTCAAACGTGTGGGGGTCTTTGTTAATAGCACTGAAGCCGAAATGCGACAAATGGCTAGCACCTACGGACTGCGCGTCATACAACTACATGGCGATGAGAAGCCTACGGTGTGCAAACGACTACGCGAAGAGGGATACGAAGTGATTAAGGCTTTTAGCATCGAAAGTGCACAAGACTTTGAAAAGGTTTGGGCATACAACGACTATGTCGACTATTTCTTATTCGACAAAAAAACAAAAAACTATGGTGGTAGCGGACAAGAATTCGATTGGCAACTCATATTGCGTCAACCTATTCGCAAACCTTGGTTCTTATCAGGAGGAATTGGTCCTGACAATATAGTAGCAGCTTCACAAACAGGTGCTGCAGTTCTCGATTTGAATAGCAAATTCGAACTATCGCCAGGTATCAAAGACTACGACATGCTACGCCAAGCTATTAGCCAAATAAAAAATGGATATTAGTTACAACACATATATTTCTCAATAAAAAACACCCTTAACTATATAACACAGAAAAATGTCAAAGTATCAAGTAAATAAAGATGGTTTGTATGGACGCTTTGGTGGCGCATACGTGCCTGAAATGCTCTATCCCAACGTTGAAAATTTGCGCAATGTATATCTTGACATCATCAATTCTGATGAATTTCAGCGCGAATTCAAACGACTGATGATCGACTATGTTGGTCGACCAACACCACTCTTCTACGCATCGAAACTGAGTCGCATCTTTGGTGCAAACATATACCTCAAACGTGAAGATTTGGCACACACTGGTGCTCATAAAATAAACAATGCTATTGGACAAGCACTCATTGCTATGAAAATGGGCAAAACACGCATCATAGCCGAAACAGGAGCAGGACAACATGGTGTAGCCACTGCTACAGCATGTGCACTACTCGGACTGAAATGCCGTGTTTACATGGGCGAACTCGACATCGAACGACAAGCACCAAATGTAGCTCGAATGCGTATGTTAGGCGCTGAAGTGGTACCTGCACTCAGTGGCAATCGCACACTCAAAGATGCCACCAACGAAGCTCTACGTGATTGGATTTCGAACCCCGACGACACTTTCTACATCATAGGCTCGGCTGTTGGACCACATCCATATCCAGATATGGTTGCTCGACTGCAATCAATAATTAGCGAGGAGATGAAACGCCAATTCACCGAACACACAGGCAAACCACTACCCGACTATGTTGTGGCATGTATAGGTGGTGGATCAAATGCTGCTGGTTCATTCTATCACTTCGTCGACGATGAACAAGTAAAACTCATTGCCGTAGAGGCTGCCGGACTTGGTCTCGACAGTGGTGAAACTGCAGCATCGATGGCTCGTGGCACCGAAGGTATCATACACGGCTCACGCACCATGCTGATGCAAACAGATGACGGACAAATAACTGAACCATACTCCATTTCTGCTGGTCTTGACTACCCAGGTGTTGGTCCGTGGCACTCATATCTACATGAAATAGGACGCGAGACTGTACTTGCTGCCACCGATGACGAAGCACTCGAAGCGGCTCGATTAATAACTCGCGAAGAGGGTATCATCCCTGCACTCGAAAGCGCTCACGCACTTGCCGCACTACCAAAACTCAAAGATAAGTTCAAACCTACCGACAATGTCATTGTAACTATATCGGGACGTGGTGACAAAGATATGGCAACATATATCAAACGACTTGGATAAATAGTTAGACTTTGCAAAATGTCAGTTCTCAACTCTCAATTAGATAAAAAATGCACAACAGAATAGATTCCATATTTGAGCAAAAGAAAAACTTGCTCTCTATATATTTCACGGCTGGTTATCCACAACCCAACGACACAATGCCCATACTGCGTGCACTAGAAAAAGCCAATGTCGACTTTGTAGAAATAGGAATGCCATTCAGCGACCCATTGGCCGATGGTCCTGTTATTCAATTAGCTGGCAACGAAGCACTCGAAAATGGCATGTCGATAAAAAAACTCATGAGCCAAATAAAAGATATGCGCCGTGAAATAACAATACCAGTATTGCTAATGGGTTACATCAACCCCGTTATGCACTACGGTATTGAGAAATTTGTTGCCGATGCCGAAGCCGTAGGTGTTGATGGCGTAATACTTCCTGACTTACCATGGGATGAATATGTATCACAATACAAAACATTGTTCGATAGTCATCATCTGCACTTCATCCCACTCATTGCACCACAAACACCCGACGAACGCATTCGCCACATTGATGCTCAGGCCGAAGGTTTCATCTACACCGTAGCATCTGCTGGCATAACAGGCAATATAAACACAACCGTTGATTATCGCACACAATATTTTGAGCGAATCAGAGCCTTGAATTTACGCAACAAAAATGTTATCGGCTTCGGCATAAAAGATAATGCTTCATACCAACACGCATGCAACCATGCCGATGGAGCAATCATAGGCACTGCATTTGTAAAACACATCAAGCAAAATGGTGCAAACGAAGAGTCGGTTATTAAATTTGTTCGTTCTATCAGATAGTTAGAAACAGATATATTGACTATTTTTGCCCGAAATTTCCGCCTTGAAATTTCGGGCTTTTTATATTCCATGCAATAACACTATGAATAGCAACGATATAAGCACAGAATCGAAGACCATATCAACGGCTGCCTACATATTACCCATTGGATGGGCTGTAGCATATCTGATTGTCAGACTCTTTAGCATGCAGACCCCATTCACCATATTTCATCTTCGGCAGGGATTGGGACTCAATGTTCTGTTCTTACTCTTTTGGCTACTCCTACACATATTCAATATCTGGATACTAATACAAATAGCATTGGTTTTCTACTTCTTGTTACTTGCCTATTCTGTAGCTGGTGTTAGAGGTGGACGCCGACTCTATATGCCACTCATTGGCAAGTTTTTCGACACCATATTCACCTTTATTGCATAAAAACTAACTGTCTGTTAGTATATTTGCACCTTGAAAAGCACCAAACTAAATATGATGCGCAATATATTTACTCTCATACTTACATTCATACTTACTATCATCGATGCTTCGGCACAAGACTATGGTCAGATAGTGTCAGATGCATCAATGCGACTCAAGCAACTGAGCCAAACGGCAAGTTCAATAAGTACCATCAAAGCCGACTTCACAATGACCCACACCTCGCCAATGCTAACCACAGCCCAACATGGTGTAGGCAAAATGAGCTACAACAAAAGCACCGACCGCTTAGCACTCGACTACTCCGACCCCGCTGGCGATCAATTACTCGTTGAAGGGGGCAAATTCTCGATAACAACAGCAGGACGAACTATGTCGGCCAAAGGCAACCAAGCCGAACCGCTGCTAAGAATGATAAAAGCCTGTCTAACAGGAAATTTTGAAACACTATGCGAAAAGGCTGAACTAAAATATTATCAGTCGTCAACACTCTTCACTGTAACCATAAATCCGCAGCAAGCTCGTTTCAAAAAATACGTCAAACAAATCATTTTACGTTTCGACAACAATAACAACTTGAACACCATGTGTATCAACGCAGGTAATGGCGATAGCACCGAATATAAATACACCAATCAAATCATAACAAAAAACTAACATACGATGAATAATCTCTTTACCATAAAATCAAAAATTGAAGAAGCCAATGGCGCAGCTACGTTTACCGTTGCAATAGATGGTACTCACCGCGTTTTCGACGGACATTTTCCTGGCAATCCAGTACTGCCTGGTGTGATGAGTATGCTCATCGTTCGCCGATGCGCCGAAAATATATTGGGCATAAAATCATATTTTGCTGCTGTAAAAGACATCAAATATCTTCAACCCATCATTCCTGATGGTCGCGATGTTACAGTACACGTAAGTTGTGCCGACAAAGTAGTAACTGCTGATATAGCTTCGGCCGATGGCACTGCACTAATGAAAATGAAAGGCACTTTGGCTTAGCAAATAACATGACACCTCAAGAGTGTAAAGAAAGGCTTGCTGCACTACAATGCTGCGTCATATTGCCTACATACAACAATGCTAACACTATAGAACGTGTTATTCACGACGCATCAGAATGGTGCGCCGATGTTATTGTTGTCAACGATGGCTCTACCGATGCCACTCATAACATTTTGCAGCAAATAAATATAGAGAACTCAAACCTTACCATTGTTGAGTATCCTGATCAAAAAAACAGAGGCAAAGGCTATGCACTGAAAACAGCACTGCGTAAAGCCACCGATATGGGATTTGCTCATGCCATAACCATGGACTCTGATGGGCAACACTATGCATCTGACCTACCCGTATTTGTTGAAGCAGCAGAGCAAAACAATGGCGCTATGATAATTGGTGCTCGCAACCTCAGCGCTGACGGAATGCCTGGCAAAAACACATTCGCCAATAAATTCTCCAATTTCTGGTTCAAAGTCGAGACACTACAAACACTATCCGACACACAAAGCGGTTATCGCTTATACCCTCTCGCAACCATGCGTGGAATTCGATTCTTTACACCACGCTACGAATTTGAAGTGGAATCGATTGTCAGATTAGCCTGGCGCGATGTTAAGGTGATAAATGTTCCTATCA
This sequence comes from Bacteroidales bacterium, assembly GCA_045118595.1. Lineage (GTDB taxonomy): Bacteria > Bacteroidota > Bacteroidia > Bacteroidales > Marinilabiliaceae > W3P20-009. The sequence goes on from JBGUYH010000144.1 coordinate 21,724, forward strand.
ACGTCATCTACCCTGCCGACCGAGTATCGCACTTCCGACCACTACACGACTTTACTCGCATATCTATACTCAACACTATACTTGTAACAGCCGCATTGTTATATTACTACCCAAAATGTTTTGTGCGTTGGATTGATAAGACACTTATTCACAACACAGAGAGTGCTGCACAATTAGCATGCAGTGTTGGCGTAGGTGCATTCATCGGAACGTTACCTATATGGGGGTTTCAGACAATAACCGCCTTAGGCGTAGCTCATTTGCTGAAGATGAACAAAATCATTATGGTTGCATTCTCCAACATTAGTCTGCCACCTATCATTCCTTTCATTCTCTACGGCAGTATGCAAATAGGTGCATTCCTTCTGCAAAGCGATGCAGAAATCGACATAAATAGTCTCACACTCGAAAGTGTAAAAAACACCTTAGTACAATACATTGTTGGCGCCATACCATTCGCAATAATATGTGGTATTACATTGGGCTCGGTTGCTTTTGGCATTATCCGACTTTTCAGAAAATGATTACAATAAACTTGTACCGTCCGACAACAATGAAGTACATTCATGTAAGTAACTTTATGCGCAAATAAAGAAATATATAAGTGAAACAGTTATTCTTATCAATATATAAATTTTTTCATCTGCATCGGATAACAATGTGGATTACCCTCGTTGTTAGCATTGTGCTTTTTACATTTTCAGCATTGCACATTCGTATCGATGAGAATATATCAAGTTTCTTCCCTTCACAAAATGGCCAGACCGACTTTGTGATGAAGAACATGAAAGCGATGGACAAAATTGTCATAGTAGTTGCACCACAAGCTGACACTGCTGATGTTTTTTCTGCATTAACCATCTATGCTGATTCACTCTCACAATGTTTACCGCAAGGTACTAATATACAATATGCATACGACGCCGACTCTGAAACCGAGTTGCCTAACTATGTATACTCACACCTTCCATTGCTCCTCACCGAAGCCGACTATAGCCAGTTCGATAGCCTAACAACCTATGAGGCCATAGCCGCCAACATGAAGAATAACAAACGAATACTAACATCGCCCATAGGCATTGGCATGCGCGATATTATATCGAACGACCCTATTGGCTTCTCATACAACGCACTGCAAAAGTTGCAAACCCTACGCCCTGATAATACTATTGAAATGGGCGATGATGGTAATATGATGATTGACGATAAAGCCATAATGTTCGTCACTTTACCCGACGATTTTTCTGACACAGGTGACAATGCTATTGCTGCTCAAAATATCAGAGAACAAGCACAAAAAATTGGCAATACATTAGGCGTCAATATTTTTGCTTATGGAGCTCCATTGGTAGCTGTTAGCAATTCATCATGCGTCAAAAACGATGAAACAACAACTGTTAGTATTGCTATCATACTCACCACAATCATCATATATCTTGTATTTCGTCGGAAACGAGCCATTTTTTTGGTTATCATACCTGTGATATATGGTGCTATCTTTGCCTTTGCTATTACAGCTGCACTAGGTGTTGAACTCTCGCTCATATCAGTGGGTACTGGCGCTATGGTATTGGGCTTAGCTATGAGCTACTCCATTCATATGCTCACACATAGTTTGCACTCTGATAACATCGAAGCACTCGTTGTTGAAATGACATACCCCATGACTGTGGGCAGCATCACTACTATAGGAGCATTCGTTGGACTAATGTTCACCAATTCGAAGATACTGCAAGACTTAGGCATATTTGCTTCATTAGCATTGCTTGGCACCTTGCTATTCTGCCTTATCTTCATGCCTCATTTCCTCACTGCCGACCACCACCAACAACATAGCCGCACCATGCACCTCATAGAGCGCGTGGCAAGCTACGACTACGCTCGTAACCGCTGGCTCGTTATAAGCATTGCAGCACTCACCATCGTCGGACTCTTCTTCTTCACCAATGTTAAGTTCAATACCGACATGAACGACCTTAACTACACTGGTGACAAATGGCTCGAACAGTCAAAAAACACAATAGAGCAACTCCTAACTCCTGACGACACTCTACATCATGCTAACATTGTAGTAATAGGCTCCGACATCAACGAATTGGCACTCAATGGTGAGCGATTAATGAATGTGGCATCAACAATAAGTGGCATCAACAACATAACATCGTTATCACCGTGGTTTCTGCAAAGCGACTCGACAATGAATGCTAAAATGCAGCAATGGAATAACTACTGGACTGATGAGAAAGTGATGGAGGTTAGTAATGCTGTAAAACATGCAGCAACTGAGTATGGATTTAAAGCAGAAGCATTCGATGGATTTTTCAGCATAATAAACAATCATGAACTACCCTCACCAGAGGACAAACCTGCATTATTTGCAGAATATATATCAGAGGTCAATGGCACACTTATGCTCTACGTCAGCCTTACTATGGACAACGAGTGCAAAGACCAAATAATGGATACACTTTCGCAATGCGATGGAGTTGTAGTAACCGATATGGGTTATTTTGTGCGCAAGGCCACAGCAAGTATTGTCGACAACTTCAACTTCATATTGGCACTCAGTTCATTATTAGTAGGCTTAGTACTACTTCTTTCATATCGCCGAGTTGAATTGTTTATCATGACATTCTTGCCAATGTGCATCAGTTGGGTTATAATACTCGGTCTGATGGCCATTTTCAACATCGAATTTAATGTGGTTAACATTATCTTATCTACATTCATCTTTGGCGTAGGAGATGACTTTAGCATCTTCATCATGGATGGTTTATTGTCACGCTACAAAGGTGAAAAAGATATGCTCATATCGCACAAAATGGCAATCGCACTATCTGGTATAGCCATAATCATTGGATTGGGAGTACAAGTGTTTGCACAGCACCCTGCTTGTAAGTCGATAGGTTATCTTAGCATTTTTGGTCTTGTAGCAGTCATACTTACATCGTATGTTGTGCAACCTATTTTGTTTCATACATTCATCAGCAAACCGGCTCAAATAGGACAGCCATACACGCTACGAATCATATTTCGCTGCATATCACTATATAGCATATTTGTTATTGGCTGCATATTAGGGTATATATCGTTAGTCCTTCTCTTTATTGCACCATGTCCGCAAAAAAGCAAGAAGAAATTAGCGCACTATGTTATCTACATGTTCATGCATGCATACTATTGGGTTGTTATAGCCCGATTCTCAGTCAAAAACATAGGACGTGTCGATCTTAGTAAACCATGTGTTATTGTGGCCAACCATCAATCGTTTATCGACATTATCTATGTTTTGTCGCTCTCGCCCAAAATTGTCTGCATTACAAAATCGTGGGTATCTGATTCACCAATGTTTGGTCCACTCACCCGTTTTTGCGATTTCTACAATGCCGATGCTGGCAGTGCTGAAATGATAGAAAAGATGCGCAACTGCTTAGCCGACGGATATTCCATTGTAGTATTTCCCGAGGGTACTCGCAGCGATGATGGCAATATACAACGCTTTCACAAAGGAGCATTCTTATTAGCTCAAACACTTGGCGTCGACATATTGCCTATTGTGATGTACGGTAATAACCTTATTGCATCGAAAAAACAGCCGTTCAACGTAAAAAATGGCAGGATAGTCAACAAGATTTTGCCACATATAAGCAACGAACAAATTGTAAAGATTGGATATACTGCTATGTCGAAGCATGTTTGTAACCTTATGCGCCACGAATACGAACTGCTTTTACAAGAATACGATGCTGAAAATCCATATCATCGTGAAGTATTACAACTTAGCAGAGTATATAAAGAGTAAATTCTTGAGAATTACATATACAAAAAAGGTTGCTCACATAAGTGAACAACCTTTTTTTATTCAACTGTAATATGCTTTTTACTTGAGTGTGCCAGCGTTAGCTGCGTTAATCATCTCTTGCGAAGCTGAGATGTAAACCTTTACGCAACGGTTCTGAGCTGCAGTCTTCGAGTCATCGTAGAGCTGATAATCAAGACCATCAGCAACGATATGACTTGTAGCAACGCCATTGCTCTTCAAAATATTAGCAACTGCGTTTGCACGATCTCTCGATACTTTTTGGTTTACTTCAAGCGAACCAGTTTTATCGGTATGACCAGTTACCTGTACATTGTAGATTTCGCCATTCGACTCACCTGCTACAAGGCTCTTAGCAAAAGCAGAAAGTTCTGACTTTCCTGTTGCACCAACAACGGCCTTACCTGTAGCAAAGTTAAGAGCACCTTCTGAGAAGGTTACTTCAAGAGCTTTGTTGCCGTTTACGTCAGTTGTTTCCTCGATAGTTGCATTGTTTGCAGCATCTTGCAAAGCTTGTTTCTTTTTGCCAATCTTGTTACCAATAATAGCACCAGCTGTAGCACCTACTGCAGTACCTGCTGCTGCACCAATGATAACAGCTTTCTTCTTGTTCTTGCCTGCTATTGCAGCTACAGCCAAACCTGTACCTGCACCAACAACAGCACCTGCACCTGCACCTATAGCAGCACCTTTAGTAGTTGACTTCGCAGTTGTACTCATACTTGAGCATCCCGAGAATACAAGTCCTGCTGAGAGGGCTACTGACAAAATAAGACTTTTGATCTTCATAGTAATGGTATTTAATTTTTTAAAACATCCTATGTATACGAAATGTTAGTTTTCTTTGTTGCGAAAACTAACATTTGTTACGCTTACTAATATTCGTCCCAAGCCTTGATGCTTATTTGATCAATATCCATCTTGCAGAATGCTCTGATGAAAGCCGATGCCAAACGTGCATTAGTTATGAGCGGTACATTGAAGTCAATGGCATCACGACGTATGCGATAACCATTTTTAAGTTCGTTGTGAGTTAAATTCTTCGGTATGTTGATTACAAGATCAATCTTCTTCTCACGTATGTAGTCGATAACATTAGGCTTCACATCTTCATCTGGCCAATGCAATAGTGTTGCATCTACGCCATTCTCCGACAAGAAACGGTGTGTGCCACCCGTGGCGAATAACTTATAACCCTTTTGAGTAAGCATTCGTGCACCATCGAGAAGGTCAGTTTTTGAGCGTGCAGGACCTGATGATATAAGTATATTGCCACCTGCTTTAGGAATACGATAACCAACCGAAAGCATTGACTGTAGTACCGCATCGTCGAAGTTTTCGCCCAAGCATCCGACCTCACCTGTTGATGACATATCGACGCCAAGCACAGGATCGGCTTTTTGCAAGCGAGCAAATGAGAACTGTGGTGCTTTGATACCAACATAATCGATGTCGAATAGGTCTTTGGATGGTTTTTCAACTGGCAAACCAAGCATTACACGTGTTGCAAGTTCGATGAGGTTAACTTTGAGAACCTTCGACACAAATGGGAAACTGCGCGATGCTCGTAAGTTACACTCAATAACTTTTATATCGTTATTCTTAGCCAACACCTGCATATTGAATGGTCCAGATATTTCGAGTGCTTTAGCTATCTGACGTGCAATCTTCTTAATGCGTTTGATTGTCTCAACATAAAGTTTCTGTGGTGGGAACACAATTGTTGCATCACCCGAGTGAACACCAGCGAACTCAATATGCTCTGATATTGCATAGGCAATCACCTCACCACCTTGTGCCACTGCATCTATTTCTATCTCTTTGGCTTGTTCTATAAATTCAGAAACTACTACAGGGAACTCCTTCGATACATTGGCTGCGAGATTAAGGAAATACTCCAGTTCTTGCTTATTAGATACCACATTCATAGCCGCACCTGATAACACGTACGACGGACGAACGAGAACTGGGAATCCTACTTTATCAACAAAATCGTAAATATCTTCAATTGTTGTTAGTTCGCTCCAACGTGGCTGGTCAACACCTAACTCATCGCACATTGATGAGAACTTTTGACGATTCTCGGCACGGTCGATATTGAGTGGTGATGTTCCGAGAATTGGCACATTGCGTCGGTGTAACTTCATTGCCAAGTTATTCGGAATCTGACCGCCTACCGATACTATTACACCCTTAGGTTGTTCAAGATCAATAATGTCGAGCACTCGCTCTTCGGTCAACTCATCAAAGTACAAACGATCGCAAACATCGTAATCGGTCGATACTGTTTCTGGATTGTAGTTTATCATCACCGAACGCAATCCTTGTTGTTTGATTGTGTTGATAGCATTGACCGAGCACCAGTCGAATTCAACCGATGAACCTATTCGATAAGCACCCGAACCAAGTACAATAACAGAACGATGATCGCCAACATATTTCACATCGTTCGACGAGCCGTTGTATGTAATGTATAGATAGTTAATCTGTGCAGGAAATTCACCTGCCATGGTATCAATTTGCTTAACAACAGGTGTGAGTCCATGTTTCTTACGATGTTCACGAACTTCCAAGTTTTGGTCTTCCATTTTGCGAGTCTTATCTTTGAATACAAGACGTGCTATTTGGAAGTCAGAGAATCCTGCTTGTTTTGCTTCGAGCAATAGGTCATCAGATACCTCTTCTATCTTATTGTGTTCAGATAGTTTATTCTTTATGGTAAAGATATGATAGAGCTTCTCAAGGAACCAATTATCAATTTTTGTCAGATCGTGAATATCTTTCACTGTCATGCCCTTATCGAAACCTTCGGCTATGGCGTAGACACGTTTATCGGTTGGGTTCTTGAGTTCTTCTTCAATATCCAATCCTTTGAGTGGTTGGTTACCCACAAAACCGTGTGTTCCTTGTCCAACCATACGCAAGCCTTTTTGGATAACCTCTTCGAACGAACGACCGATGGCCATTATCTCACCCACAGACTTCATCGATGAGCCAATTTGCTTCGATACGCCAGTGAACTTACCAAGGTCCCAACGAGGGATTTTACAAACTATGTAGTCGAGTGCTGGTTCAAAGTAAGCTGGTGTAGTTTTGGTTACTGAGTTCTTTAGTTCCCACAACCCATAACCAAGCGACAATTTAGCCGCAACGAATGCCAATGGATAGCCTGTTGCTTTTGATGCTAATGCCGACGAACGCGACAAACGAGCATTAACCTCGATGACACGATAGTCTTCCGAGTTTGGGTCGAGAGCATATTGTACGTTACATTCACCCACAATGCCCACATGGCGCACAATTTTTATGGCAAGTTCACGCAGTTTGTGATATTCAGAATTTGAAAGTGTTTGCGATGGAGCTACCACAATTGACTCACCCGTGTGAATACCAAGTGGGTCGAAGTTCTCCATGTTACAAACTGTTATGCAGTTATTATAGGCATCGCGCACCACTTCGTACTCCACCTCTTTCCAACCTTTGAGCGACTCTTCAACAAGAATCTGATTAGAATATGAGAGGGCATTTTCGGCACGAGCCACAAGTTCTTCTTTGTTGCTACAGAAACCAGAACCCATACCTCCCAACGTATAGGCTGCACGCACTATGATTGGGAAACCGATTTCGTCAGATGCCTTCAGCGCATCTTCAACGCTCTCTACAGCAATGCTCTTAGGTGTCTTAACGTCGATTTCCTTCAGTTTATTAGCAAATATCTCACGATCTTCGGTATCGATAATTGCCTGAATTGGAGTACCAAGTACCATCACATTGTACTTCTCCAATATCTTCTTTTCGAAGAGTTGAATACCACAGTTCAGCGCCGTTTGACCACCAAACGACAAGAGAATGCCATCGGGTTTTTCTTTCTTGATAACCTGCTCAACAAAATAAGGGGTTACGGGCAAGAAATAAATCTTGTCGGCAATGTTCTCCGATGTTTGAATTGTAGCAATGTTAGGGTTGATAAGCACCGTACGTACGCCCTCTTCTTTCAGTGCCTTGAGGGCTTGTGAACCAGAATAGTCAAACTCGCCAGCCTCACCTATTTTGAGAGCGCCCGAACCGAGAATGACAACCTTTCTGACTTCGTGTTTCATATTGAGTAGGATTATCTATTAAAGTCTTCAGTTTCCAGCACGCAAAAATACATTTTTTTTCTTTACACCCTTACCAAGTTTTACTAAATGTATACACTTAAAGTTAAATTGTATATTTTTACATACAATTATTTAACAAAATGAATATCCTATTTCATACATGTCACTATCTTATCACATAGCAAATTGCGGATAAAAAGAAGGGGGTATTATTTATTCAAATACAAATATTTCTCAATATACCCCATATTTTTAGGGGGTATACTTGCAAAAACAATACTTTTTCGACTTAATATCCCACTTTTTTTTGATAATTTCGCGGCATAAACAAAAAAAGAATAGACTTATGGCGACACTCCGCTTCAAAGCACTTAGTGATTTGATGAGTAAAAAAGCTCCGCAGATGCAATGGCCTGAAAAACGCGTATCAGACTTCTACGGCGAGCTAACGTTCAACGATGAGGCAATGAAGAAATATCTTCAGACCTCGGTCTACAAACAAGTAAAAGCTGCAATGGCAAGCGGCGAACCTATTGGTCGCGACATTGCCGACGGTGTAGCAGCAGGCATGAAAGCTTGGGCTATCGACCATGGTGCAGTTCATTACACGCATTGGTTTCAACCACTCACCGACGGAACTGCCGAAAAACACGATGGTTTTATCAATTATGGTCCTGACGGACGCATAATAGAGGAGTTCGCTGGTAAACACCTTGCTCAACAAGAGCCCGATGCTTCATCATTCCCTAATGGCGGTATACGTGCCACATTCGAAGCACGAGGCTACACAGCATGGGACGTATCGTCACCTGCATTCATCGTAGGTTCTACCCTCTGCATCCCTACCATATTCATATCATTCACAGGCGATGCCCTTGACTACAAAACACCACTTTTGCGTGCCCTGCATGCTGTTGACAAAGCGGCGGTTGAAGTGTGCCAATATTTCGACAAGAACATAACTAAGGTACATTCAAATCTGGGTTGGGAACAGGAGTATTTCCTTATCGACCAAAGTTTGTACATGGCTCGTCCTGACCTCATGCTCACTGGTCGCACATTGCTTGGCAACAATTCAGCAAAAAACCAACAGCTCGAAGACCACTATTTTGGTCAGATACCAGAGCGTGTAGCTGTATTTATGCGCGACCTTGAAATAGAGTGTCAACGTCTTGGCATTCCTGTAAAGACACGCCACAACGAAGTTGCACCAAACCAATTCGAGCTTGCACCTATATATGAAGAGGCCAATCTTGCTAACGACCACAACCAACTTGTAATGGACACCATGAAGCGCATAGCAAAACATCATGGTTTTGAAGTGTTGCTACACGAAAAACCTTTTGCTGGCGTCAATGGTAGCGGCAAGCACAACAACTGGTCGCTGGGAACAAATACAGGTATCAACCTATTTGCACCAGCTAAGAACCCTAAGGGAAATATGCTATTCCTCACATTCCTTGTTAATGTGATGGCTGCTGTATATAAAGGTCAGGATTTGCTTCGTTCGGTAATTCTCAACTCATCTAACCAACATCGTTTGGGCGCTAACGAGGCACCACCATCTATTATATCTATCTTCCTCGGCACACAGCTTACTGCCATGCTCGACTCTATTGTTGAGAAAGTAAGCGAAGCCAAGATGACACCTGAAGAAAAAACAGCATTAAAACTTGGTATCGGCCGATTGCCTGAGATATTGGTTGACAACACCGACCGCAACCGCACATCACCATTTGCTTTCACTGGCGACCGTTTCGAGTTCCGTGCTGTAGGTTCACAAGCCAATTGTGCTGGTGCTATGACTATCATCAACGCTATGGTTGCCGACCAACTTACCGAGTTTAAGAAGAACGTTGATGCACTGATTGACAAAGGCGTAAAGAAAGACGAAGCCCTCTTCCAAGAGATACGTCGCCTCATACTCGAAAGCGCACCTATCCATTTCGATGGCAACGGATATAGCGATGAGTGGAAAGTTGAAGCAGCTAAGCGCGGACTAACCAACATAACAAGTGTGCCCGAATCAATATCGAAGATGCTTTCCGAACATGCTAAGAAAGTGCTTGTTGAGAGTGGTATATTGAGCGAGCGCGAACTTGAAGCGCGTGCCGAAGTAGAATACGAAAAGTATGTACTCAAAGAGCAAATTGAGGCGCGTGTAATGGGCGAAATTGTAATAAACCATATCGTACCAACAGCCCTCGAATATCAGAACCGACTCATCAACAACGTGAAGGGTATGAAAGATATTTTTGGTGCAGAAGCCGATGCTCTCACTGAAAACGAGAAAGAGTTGATTCGCAAAATATCGAACCACGTCACCATCATCCGCCGCGAGACACAAGAGATGATTGACGCACGCAAGGCTGCTAATAAGATTGACGATGTGGAGCAGAAAGCCATTGCTTATCACGACAATGTACACCCACACCAAGACACAATTCGATACCATGTTGACAAACTTGAACTTATTGTCGACAACGAAATGTGGCCACTGCCTAAATACCGCGAAATGCTCTTCTTCCGCTAAATATTTTAAGGCACATATTCATGCAAACCGACAGAGCAAAACAATGTTCTGCCGGTTTTTTTTCGACATAACCGAAACAAAAAACAGCCCTTTATACGTATAACGGCAATATCTTCATCTAAACAACTCAGATGTATATTTTTCAAGACAGCGTAATACGCTTTCGTTATCTAATAATCAGTATTTTGTGCATAACGTACTGTCAGGCATTGGCAGTACCAACTTCATCATTATCACCCGTCGATAGCATATTGCTACTCATCACGCCTGACCTCACCGACCAACAAAAAGCCACATACTACAACGAAGCAGGTATGATGTCAGAAAATGTTGACACTTCGACCCTATATTTTGAAACAGCCCTTACCTTTTGTTCGCCCACCGACACTGGGAACATAGCCAGAGCCTATCAAAACATTGGTGCAAACCACTACATGAAACACAATCCAAGTCAGGCTTTACCATATTTAGAAAAAGCCGTCGACCTCTATGCACAGATGGGAAAATCTGCTCAAAACATACTTATCAACATCACTATGGCACAATGCTATGAGGTGATGAACATGCCAGGCAGCGTATTCGAACATCTAAACAAAGCACTTGAGATAGGTATCGAAACAAAAGACACTGCACAAATATCGTACACCTACCTCGAATTGGGACGCGTCAACATAAATATGACATTCTACAACACAGCCGAAGAGTATCTGAAGAAAGCCATGAGACTCGATTCACTCTCGGGGGCGCATCTTGATATGGCTGCCGACTATTTTTGGATTGGCTATCTGAGCATACAGAGCAAAAAATATAACAAAGCCACAATATACCTAACACATGCAATTAAAACTCTTGAAAAACGCACACCACTCAACAGATACTACAACTCGATATTGCATTTAGCTTATGTCTATTTGGCTGATACATACATTAACATTGCCACTAAAAACAACGACAAGCAATTTACAGATAGTTGTCTATATTACTTAAACAAAAACGACAACTTTTTTCTGTCGGCAGGTATGTATCAAAACCACATGCTAGATCGCTATACATACATCAAATACCTATCATTCTACAAAAAATATAAAGAAGCACTCAACATTCTTTTGTCGTGCGAGCAATATCAAAATGGCAAGGATCTACAACGCGACTATCAGCTGCATCTGTCAGAGATATATGAAAAACTTGGCGACTATCGCAAAGCATACGAGCATCATCAGCAATTATTAGAATACACCATAGAATACATCAACGACAGCACACTCACTGCAGCGGCCGATGCAAAGACAGGCGAGGCTATGGTGAATGAGCGCCTCAAACAGAAACAGATGATGATGGTTCATGCTGCCGAAAAAAGTCGCATGATAGTGATAATAGTATCACTCACATTCGGACTCGTAATGGTATCGCTCTTAGTTGCTGTGGTGCTAATAATGCTCAAAAACAAACGCAAAGCCAATGATGAATTGTCACACAAGAACAAGATCCTCGACGAGCAAAGAGAAGAGATTGAAACACAAAACGACAGATTAGCCGAGCAAAATAAGATAATAAACCAAGCCTACCAAGAGATAACTGATAGCATCGATTACGCCCAGCGCATACAGAATTCTATTTTGCCCGATTTAAATAGCATAATCAACACCGACCTTGCAGGTGCATTCACCATATTCCGTCCGCTCAAAGTGGTTAGTGGCGATTTTTATTGGGCACGCCGACATCAGAACGGAAAACTCATTTTTGTTTGTGCCGACTGCACCGGACATGGTGTACCTGGCGCACTAATGTCGATGATTGGTTCAGCACTGCTCAACGACATTTGCTCATCGCCCACCCTCATACCACCAAGCAACATACTCACACTGCTCGATGCACAACTGCAAAACGTGATAGGACAGAACAAAGAGTTGTACATTCAAGACAGCATCGACCTCGTTATCCTCATCATCGACCCTGTTACACTCAACCTCACCTACTCCACTGCTCGCCGACCATTCTATATATGGCGCAATGGAGTTCTTACTGAGTATAAAGGCACAAAACATAGCATTGGCGACAAAGAGAAATACTACCGCAACATTGCATTCCGCACCAGCACCATACAACTAATGCGCAACGACATTATTTACCTATTCACCGATGGCTTTACCGACCTTTTTGGCGGACAAGAAGAATACGGAGAACATGGTACTCGCTTGCAAACAACTGGACTAACTAACATTCTCGAACATATTGCCCCATTGAGTATTGAACAACAAGCCGCACACATTGAATCGGCTATCGACAAATGGCAAGGTACATGCCCACAAACCGACGATATGACGATGATTGGAATTAAAATTTAAACCGAACAAATTATTAATGTCATCAGGACCTAACATAAAAACAGAAGGTATAGTACTTAGTTGCGTGAAATATGGCGACAACGGTGTCATCATAAACGTACTCACCCAACTTGTTGGTAGGCAGAGCTATATGCTCAGACTCACAGGACGCAACCGACGCAGTGTGCTACCACTCATGCAACCCATGAGCATAGTAAGCCTCGAAGCCGTTCATAGTCCACGAGCATCAGTACAACGCATTGTAGAAGTGCACATTGGTCAGCCACTCGCACAGCTACCTTTCGACCCAATAAAACGCAGCATCGGACTCTTCGTAACCGAGTTGTTACTAAAGAGTCTGCGCACCGAAATACCCGACGAAAATTTCTATCTCTTTGTTCGGAATTCCATATTAGCTCTCGATGAAGGCATTGCTGGTGAATACAATTTCCACCTCTACTTTATGTGGAAACTGATGCGAATGCTTGGTTTTGAACCCGACGTAAGCGACTCTGTTTATGGCGTATTCGATATGGTCGATGGGTGTTTCGTTAGTCGAATGCCTATTCACCGACACACCATCAGCGGCGACGACGTGCAACTATGGCTCACACTCAGTCAGTTATCGCTCGACAACCTATCATCTGTAAAACTTAACCGCACACAACGCCAACGCATGATAAGTCTGATGGAGCAGTTCTACGCACTACACATACCAAGTTTTAGCGGTCTGAATGCTGCTTCCATATTGGCACAAATTGCTTAACCAATAACTTCATAATACGTTATCCAACACATGTATTTCAAACACTACAAAGGCAACATCTATCGCATGATTGGCGAAGCTCGGCATAGCGAAACATTAGAAGACATGGTGGTGTATCAAGCTATGTATGGCGACCACAAAATATGGGTCAGACCAAAACAAATGTTTTTTGAAGAGGTGACACTGCCCAACGGAGAACGTGTACCACGCTTTGCCCCCTGTGCTGAACCTAAACAATCCACACCCGACATAACATCGGCCACAGCAACACTACTACAACTTTTTAAAAGTAAAGGCTACACTGCCGAAGACTTCACGGGTGGATGTTCGCTATGCGGCGAACGCAACGACTTTGCTTTGGATATTATCGACATGCGCCTTAACGATTTATTACCACACATCGAAAACAGTCAACGCGAAAGCATTGCCTCACAAATATACGACGAGATACACCGACTATTAGAAGCAGAAGAAAGCTAACAAACAGAAAAGCCAACTGCACTCATTGCAGTTGGCTTATATAACTATCTGCTATTCATTGATATTATTCCACATAAGCAACATCTGTCGTATGTTTCCAGAAACGATTCAACAACAGATAACTGATAAACACAGACAATACAATAGCGATAAATGCGCCACTCATACTACCCATTTCATCTGTTAACTTAACATCATCACCCACACATTGAGTCAACAGGCATGCCAACGAATTATTGAGAATATGAATACCTGATGTGAGCAATATGTTACCTGTGCGATAATAAACAATTCCGAGCATCACACCCACAGCAAATGCAAATGGCACCTGAGCAGGATTGAAATGCATGATACCGAACAACAATGCCGAGACGAATATGGCTACCCATACATTTGCACCCTTACGAAGCATGTAGCCAAGTGCTCCGGCACGAAAAACAACCTCTTCGGCAATAGGCCCTAGCACACATATAACAAACACGCCCCAAAACGAATCCATCATACCATTCATCTGAACTTCGATAAGATTAGGCAAGTCGAGAAGCTCACTAAAAATATCAGTAGCATAAATACCAAATATTGTTCCAACAACAGCCATAGCACTTGCTGCGAAACCAATGCCTGCAGGCTTAAAATCGCGCTTAGGCGAGAACATACGCATGGGCCATATCATAGCCAATATCGACAATATCGACGAGAATATGAGCGCCATTGAAAAAACAATAGCAGTGTTATTTACAATATTCTGCGAAGCCTCAATAGCTGCATCTCTGTCGTTATTCGATATTGCAGTAACAAAATCTTGATTGAGAACAGCACTAATGGCAACAATAACAAATGAAGCAACAACTTGTATTATCAAGAACAATACAAAAGCCAAAATAGGTTTCCCGATATATTTCATTTTTTAAGGTTTTAGGTTATTCAATAATAGGTTTCAGACCATATAATTTCTACTGCAAACTTACAACTTAAAACTTCCAAAACTTATAACTTTTGAAATTATAACTCACAAAAATAATATCTATCTTTGCCCAAGAGATTCATAACAGATTCATAACAGACAAATAATAAACTCTACTATGAAAAAAACAGTTGTTTTATCTGCCACTGCATTAGCAGCAGCTATAACTCTTAATTCATGTTCGTGCAATCAGCAGCCTAATGCCGACAATGCTGTAATTACCAAACAAAGTGTAGCCGAAGAGGTTCGCGACTTTGTCTATCCACTGCCTACCGCATTCCAGATAACAGAGATGCTCAACGAGATAGGTGCCGACTACATGATAACACTCTGCAACGACGAAACAGCCGTTGACAAATACATCACCGAAGCTAAGCGCGCTACCAATTTGGGCGTATACAGCGCCGATGTGTGCTACGCTTCAACCTACAACCAACACGCCACTGTCATGGTTTATATGGAGGCTATTAAAAAGATGATTGATGACCTCGACATGACACAAGCCGTTGACCCTGAACTACCAAGCAAACTCGAAAACAACGAGAACAACAAAGATGAACTTACCAACCTTATCACCGACTCGTTCTACGACGCATACGACTACTTGAACAAAAATGAACGCGGACCAGTGTCGTTGCTCATCGTATCTGGTAGCTGGGTTGAAGGATTGTTCCTCGCTACACACATCTCTGAATACACATTTAACAACAAAGAGATTGTGAAGATTGTTATGTCGCAAAAAGAACCACTCGACAAACTCATCGAACTGCTCAACCGCTACAAAGGTGTTGAAAGCATCGATGAAATGATTGCCGACCTTGCACCTGTGCATGAGACATTTAAAGCCATCGACGACAACGGTATTTCAGAAGCACAATGCGAAAGCATACGCAACGCTGTTGAACAACTTCGCACTAAGGTGGTTGCCTACTAAGCTATAATCAATTCTCACATACATACAAAGCCTCATTACAACACAATGGGGCTTTGTTCATTTTACACGAAAAATAATGATCGGACAACAAAAAGTATTCGATACACTCGCATCGCTCAATATCACATATCAGTACATAGAGCACCCCGAAGCGCCAACCATTGAGATAGCACGCCAATATTGGAAAAACCTTGATAGCACACACTGCAAAAACCTATTCTTCCGCAATCACAAAGGCAATAAGCACTACCTCGTCATTGTGCATTGCGACCACGATTTAGACATACATGCCCTTGAAAAAACACTGGGTGAGGGAAAACTGAGTTTTGCTTCGCCTGAACGCATGATGAAATATTTGGGACTGAAACCTGGATCGGTTAGTCCATTTGGACTCGTCAACGATGAAAATCACGAGGTTATTGTGTTTCTCGACGATAAGCTACTCAACGCCCAACGACTATCGTTTCATCCCAACGACAACAGAGCTTCACTCAGCATAGACATTGCCGATTTCAAACGCTATATGGATTCACTCGGCAACAGATATGAGTGGAGAACATTATATGACTAAATAATTGCACTATTCCAACAAAAAAATTGTCGCCAACATCCTCACAGAATGTTGACGACAACTTGTTTATCATGCTCATCATATCTTCCTACTTGCCGTTTGTTTCGGCATACTCTTTAAACCAATGCCATATTGGCCACGGACAAGCTTGAGGGTCGTTCATAAAGGTGTAATTACCTTCGTAACCTTCAACGTTCTGAAATTCTACGTAACGATGGTGGCTTGTGGTGAAGAGCAACCAACTAACGTTGCCACTCTCGTCGGCAATCTTTTTGAATGGCTTGCCAAATGCGCTTGTGGTGGAACTTCCCCATGTGCAATAATGCTGATTCTCGCCATTACTATCGACATTATATTTAGCTGGAGCCCAATCGATTTCGGTAACCATGATAGGTGCGAACTCACTTACACAACCAACCTGACTTGCCCATCCTTGGCGGAATTTTTCTTCACTTCCATCGAGCGAAACTGTGAATTCGCCAGGCTGAGCTTCGGCTGGTGAGCCATACCAACCAGGATAACAGTGTACTGCATAACCAATATTCTTTCCTTCGATAGGATACTGCGCATAGGCTTGATATTGCGACTGATAGCCAGTACCTGGAACCCAAATTATATTGTCGCAATAAGAACGAATAATATCGGTGATGCCTTGAAAATAATCGTGCAAACCCTTATTGTCGCCATTGAACTTCACTGGCTCGTTGGCAAGCTCGAACATTATTTTCATGTTGTTCTTAATCTTAGGATGGCTTGCGACTATGCTCCACACTTTAGCCAAAAATGTGTAATAACTATCGTTTGCTTCCAACTCTTCGGGGCACACTCCAGGAGGACGCATAACAACATATTCGCCATTCTCAATGTAGTATTCGGCCATTGGAATAAACACATTTTCGAGTGCCTCTTTGAACAACGACACCGAAAAACGCTCATGACCTTCGAAACGAACATAGGTAAGCGATGCATCGTCGGACCAAACAGGATCCATATGAAGACGTACGAAATTGAACTTCCAACCAGCAGCACGTAAGCCATCGTCGATACCCTGATTGTACGACAAACAACCAGCTACATCGCCCGATGTCCATGCTCCATTGTTGAAATATGGACTATATGTTTGCGTATATCCATGAAGATTTATAACAGAACCATTGGCGTCGACCAAATAGCGACCATCGATATGTAAATCGAGCATGTCACCAGATACAATTTGAGTAGTGTCAACAGATGTTTGAGTAGTGTCAACAGATGTTTGAGTAGTATCAACAGGGTCAGGATCTGGCGGAGTTACAGGGGCAGGATCATCCTTGCCCGAACAAGCCACAAGTCCAACGAAAGCAAAAACACTTGCTACTTTGTAAAAAAATAAGGTTTTCATTATGGTTATTGATTGATTAGATTATTTCTCTCTAAAAAAACGACTCGCGCGAACGAACGCGCAAGCCGCTATCATTCTATCAATGTAAAACTCACGTCTTACGATGGCAAATGTAATCAAGACCCCAATGACCTTATACAAAAAAAAGTACACAGATAATAAGCAAGTGTTACGTCAGCTACAATGTAACATCAACATATCATCTGTGTAACATTTGTATAGTTACGAATTATGAATTACGAATTTCGAGCTACGAATTATAAGAACACAGATAACGGATTCCCACAGAAAATAAATCCGTGAAAATCCGTTGAATCTGTGTTTATCTGTGTTTCTACGCTCGGAA
>JBGUYH010000145.1:0-3980 GCA_045118595.1 Bacteroidales bacterium
CTCAACACGCACAAATATATAGTTCCAGGCTTGGGCGATGCTGGAGATTTGGCTTTTGGCGAGAAGCTGGATAGAAAAAATTAGAAATATTTCTGATTAGTCGTTAGTTATAAAGACGCATGGCACTGAAAGTAAAGACGGTATATGTTTGCAAAGAGTGCGGAGCAGAATCACCTAAGTGGATGGGACGATGCTCGCAGTGTGGCGAATGGAATACCTTTGTAGAAGAACAAGTAACAATTGGCGGTAGTGCCAAAGCACAAGTTGCGGCATCGGCTGTAGCTTCTGCTACCATACGTCCTATGCCACTTGCTAAAGTACAGGTAACTGAAGTGTCGCGCACATCGACAGCTAATGCAGAACTCGACCGAGTGTTAGGTGGTGGTATAGTACCAGGTGCCCTTATTCTGATAGGTGGTGAACCAGGTATAGGTAAATCGACATTGGTGTTGCAAATGGCATTGTCGTTGCCCAACCGAAAGGTTCTATATGTGTCGGGCGAAGAGAGTACGCAGCAGATAAAAATGCGTGCCGACCGTCTGACAGCTAAAGTAGGAACAGCGTCTGCCGACAATTGTATGGTAGTGAGTGATACATCAATAGATAGGTTACAGAGTCACATTGATACTTGTAATCCCGATGTTGTTGTTATCGATTCCATACAAACCATGGAGACAGAGCGAGTGGAGTCGTTTCAAGGTAGCATTTCGCAAATAAAAGAGTGCACCTCAATGCTTATGCACTTAGCTAAGTCGAGCGGATTGCCAATCATACTCATCGGTCATATCAATAAAGATGGACAGATAGCAGGACCAAAAATATTGGAGCATATGGTCGATGTGGTATTGCAGTTTGAGGGTGATCGCAATCATATGTATCGCATCTTACGTTCGATAAAAAATCGCTTTGGTTCGACAAATGAAATAGGCATATTTGAGATGCTTGGCGATGGATTGCGTGAAGTGTCGAATCCTTCTGAATTGCTTCTGAATGAATATTCACAGTCGTTAAGTGGCGTTTCTGTAGCAGCTGCAATGGAGGGTATGCGACCGTTCCTCATCGAAGTGCAAGCATTGGCTAGTACGGCAGCTTATGGTACACCGCAACGTTCGGCTACAGGGTTTGATGTGCGCCGACTCAATATGCTATTAGCTGTGTTGGAAAAAAGAGCTGGATTTAAATTGGCAGCCAAAGATGTTTTCTTGAATATAGCTGGTGGTATTCGTGTGGTCGACCCCGCTATCGATTTAGCTGTTGCGGCCTCGATATTATCATCAAATACCGATATAGCTATCAATCAAAGCATTTGTTTGTCAGGTGAGATAGGTCTGTCAGGTGAAATTCGTCCTGTAAATCGTATTGAGCAGAGAGTTGGTGAGGCTGCAAAACTTGGTTTTAAGAGCATTATCATACCTAAGTATGGGGCTCGTGTCGACTTTAAAAAGTTTGATATAGAGGTAAAACAGGTGTGCCGCCTCGACGAAGCATTCCGTTTGCTATTTGCTTAGAACAATTAGTATTACAAAATAAATAATAAATGGAGCCGATTTCCAAATTTGGGACTTGGCTCCATTGTTTTTTATGTGTATAAAATCATTATTTTACACCTACAATGGATTACATAAGTAGAAAAAATACATATTTTGGTTGAAAAAAATGCATTGCATATTTATATAAAATGTACATTTGTATTGGGCAAAGTTGAAAAACTTGTGCATGATAAATAATCATCACAGTAATAGATTGTAAAAGTTGTGCATGGATAAATAGGGGAATTTTGGTAATCTTATTGTGTTAAGCCAACAGCGATTTTCTCGTGTACGCTGTTGGCTTTTGTGCAAAAAACACTTTTGTATTATTATTTATCTTCTCGATGTTATTGTGACTATCTTTAATGTTTTTCTTGCTTAAAGGTCGGAGTAGTCAATAGCAAATGTGTCGCCATCGTTAATGTTCCCATATGTCAATCCTTTCTTTAGCCATCGGAGACGTTGTGCCGATGTTCCATGGTTGAACGATTCGGGTACTACATATCCGCGTGCTTGCTTCTGCAGATAATCATCACCAATAACCTTAGCTGTTGTTAGTGCTTCTTCAATGTCGCCATCTTCGAGTGAATTGAACATTGCATTTTCGTGGTATCCCCATACACCTGCGTAGAAGTCGGCTTGCAACTCTATTTGCACACTCACTTTGTTACTCTCTGTTTCGCTAAGTTGTGACATGCGGTTGTGAGCGTTGCTGAGTGTTCCAAGTAGGTGTTGTACATGGTGCCCCACTTCATGTGCAATGACGTAGGCATAAGCAAAGTCACCATCGGCACCCAGTTGTTTCTTCATCGATAAGAAGAATGACAAATCGATATACACGCACTGATCGGCCGAACAATAAAAGGGGCCTGTTGATGAGGTAGCTCCACCGCACCCAGACTGTACACTGCCACTAAACAATACAAGTGTTGGTGGTTGGTAGGTTTTTCCCATTTTCCTAAATTCGGCATCCCATACATCTTCTGTGCTTGCTAATATCTTTTTTGCAAACGATGCGAGTTCTTGTTCTTCCTCGTTAGGTGTGTAGGTCTCAATTGTAGTGCTTTGTATTTGTGATAGATCAACATTTTGTAAAGCATCGAGCGGATTACCACCCATTAGCCATGTTATAAGTATCATTATAATCAAGCCGCCAATGCCTAAACTGGCTCTACCCGTATTGCCACTTTTGCCTCTACGGTCGTCAACATTGCTACTTTCGCGTCGTCCTGTTAATTTCATAATTGTTGATATTTGCTGTTTGCTACTACGCAGTTAAATGACCTTATGTTTTACAACTTTATGGAGATAAAAATAGCGAGGTGAGAATACTATTGTGACATCCTCGACCTCGCTATGTGTTATGTGTCAATATGTTATCAGAAGTTGATACCAACGGTTAGATAATTGGTACGAGTTTTATTCTCTTCATTACCTAAGTCAATGTATCTTGTAAAATCTGGTTGGAATCGATAACCAACATATAGATGCTGACTGATGTTAACACCTACACCAAGATTTAGACCAACTTGGAATCTCTTTGCTGTATTATCTTCACCGCCCATGTCATCTTTGTTGAAATATGATATTTTTTCATCATTATATTTTTCTATACCTATAAGGTTGAATTTGAAGTTTGGACCAATAAATGGGACAATCGATATAGTTTCGCTATTGGCAAATGAGAACTTATATGCAATGTTAACAGGTATGCCAATACTCATAAAAGTCTGTTTGTTTGTAATACCATTTTCTTCATCTTTAGAGTGTGTCCAAGTTAATTGTCCACCGAGCTCAAGGAAGAGAGGAATGCGAGTTGTGAGGTTGATGCCTTGTACATAACCAAGTTCAAAGCCCTTCGTTTTATCTTCTGTTGAGTGATTATCAACTTCAGTAATGAATTTCTGTACAGCAAACGAAGCTTCGATGCGTTGCCAACCCTCTGAGTCGTTAACGAGTTGTGCCTTTGCATTAGTTGCAAATATGAATGCAGCTATTGCCAAAAGTGATGTTATTTTCTTCATATGAATTTGTTGTTAAAAACCGAATAGCAAAGTTAGGAAACTTAATAATCAAACAATCTAAGTTGTTTTAAAAGTTTAGCAGATTAGAAATTATTATCAGCATAAGAGTTAATGGAGAAAATAACAAAATCAAATCTGGGAAGAATAGAATTAAAATGTGAATAGTAGACAGTATAATAGGGTAACTTTTTTATGGTAAATGATGAAAAATATAGAGTGTAATCTTCAATTGTGAAAATAGAATCCCTTCTCTTTCAAATTGAAACTAATTTTAACACAGTTCTAAACTGCACATTATAGGCAAGTTAAGCGGGGTGTAATAAAAAAGCGAAAAAAAACTTGTAAGAAACGCTTGCAGAATCAAAAATAGGCTCTATCTTTGCACTCGCTTTCGGAAAGGAACTACACCGAGAGCCTTCGAAAGAGG
>JBGUYH010000146.1:0-12833 GCA_045118595.1 Bacteroidales bacterium
TGAGATACCATAGTGTCAACAGATGTAGCACTAAGTTGATCGGGAACTGATTCAAACCCATCTATTGTGAGAACCAATTTGAGTAAGTCTGTAGCACTACCAATCCAACCACCAGCAGAGCCTAAAGTTTGAATATCAGATCCTCCATACGCACGTCGTACCATCTCTTGCGAACCAGTGTAGTCAAGAGCTATATGACTTGTATCGGCTTCATAATAAGACACTTCATATGGTAATTGTTCCGATTTTCTGGAAAATCCTATTTGCATATCGTAAATACCTAACGGAGCCAAAACTTCGCTACGTACATAATCTTCGTAAGGCATACCTGATGTTTTTGCAATTATTTCTCCCAATATGCCATATCCAAAGTTGGAATAAACAGATGCTGTTCCTGGTGTGAAATGCATCGATTTAGTTTGCATAAAGCGGATTATATCTTCCATTGAAATAGGAAGTGTCTTCCCCATTTGCCGTGCTATTGTATGTGACATGAACATAGGGTCACCGTAACGAGAAGTCCATCCTCCAGAGTGATTTAACAATTGATATATGGTTATGTTACCCATACGCTTATCTCTGAAAGCTAAGTATTTATCATCATTGAGCACTCCCAATGGACCGAATACTTTTTGGTGTAATGATATTCTTCCCTCTTCAACCAATTTCATTATAGCCACTGCTGTCACAAGTTTGGAAACACTTGCAATGCGCATTCGATTAAATGGTTGCATAGGAATGCTATCTTCTATATTGCTATACCCTATACCCTTAGTGTAGACTATGTGTCCATTGACACTTATAGCAACAGATGCACCACCAGTTAGGTGTTCAGATTTTAGCAGCCTTGCAATGTTGTTATCTATTTCTGGTATTATAGTATCACTTTCTGGTATGTGATATGATATATTACTATTATGATGAAATGATGATAGAACATTTGTGCATTGTTCATCATAAAAAATTATGTTGAACAAAAATTTTACTATTACCAGCCCCAATATCAGACTGATGGCAGTCATCATCATTTTTATGCTGATATGGATTTTCTTCATTTTTTCAGCAAAATACTAATGTTGCGTATAAATAGTGCACATGATATTTCTATACTCATTGTTGCAGTGTCTTGTATATTGCATATAGTTAACATAATGAACACAATGAGAAGTGTAACATTTAGTACGACACACCACTTTACAATGTTTGATAAAATCCTATTTCGAGCAATAAAAATGATTAATGGCCAATAAAAGATGGATGCCCACAGCACATTACCATTCCATGAACAAACATCGTGTTTGGTGAATAGCCATAGATACCAAAATAAAATAGACAGAAGTCCACATACAGAAAACAATGATATATCGAACCACTTGATGTAGCAATGATTTACTAATTCGTATAGTGTAATTCCTATGGCGATGATAATAAGTAAATAGCCAAAGAAATCTGGCGAAAACCAATTGTCGTCAGTAGCATATGTTATACAGTTACCTTCGAGAATGCATTTTTGTGATGTTATTATTTTACTATCAATCAGTAGAGAATCTAAATATATGGGCAAATATGCTCGATCAAAATCACTAACTTTTTTATCAGTTTTTACACCGAGTAGTAAATCGATACCTTGTGCAGTCCATGTTGTTTCAGGGAGATGCGAATGGATATAATCACGGAATGAAGAGTTACTATACGTAGCAGTATTACGCTTGTTAACATACTCTCCTTTAGTTTTAAATAGTAAATCTCTAATTTTAGTAGCACAATTATCGAAGAAAAAATCGTAACGATAAGCTCTGTTATTGGGCTGAATATTCCAAACTAAATAGTCCCATAGATTTTGTTTTTCTTCTTTTGTTAAGCCGATAACTCCCTCATATACAGATCTTTTCTCGTATGTATAGCTTCTAATAAAGCGTTCAAATGATGTAGAAGCAAGCATATAATCAAGATCTCCATTCATAAATTTGAGTGTAAAAAATGGGGTATCAAAGTCAAATGTGCCATAATTAAACACAATGTCAATTCCTATAGAATCATCCAAAACACGAATAGCACTATGTCCAAATACGGAATAAAGCATATCACCACTTGAACAAGTTAGCAATGATATACGTGCACTATCTGATAGTTGTGGTACACGAATATTATTGTTTACATTATTAGGATGAACCAATTGAGCATGTAAACTATTTGTAAATATAAGTAAGTTTACAAATAATGCGAATATAATATTTTTAATAAGTTTACAAGTAAACATTGTACATTAATCAATTACAAGTGCTCCTATTAGCTCTTTTACTGAATCTATTTTATGACGAACGAGATAATCGGTAATACCATCAACGACTTTAATGCTTATAGTAGGGTCAATGAAATTAGCTGTACCAATCTGTATAGCCGAAGCTCCTGCCAATAAAAATTCAACAGCATCAGTAGCTGAAGATATACCACCTAACCCCACTACAGGTATTTTGACAGCTCTTGCTACTTGCCAAACCATACGCAGTGCTATTGGTTTTACTGCAGGTCCAGATAAGCCACCTGTTATGGTAGATATGATAGGTCGACGTTTTTCTGCATCAATAGCCATACCAAGCAGAGTATTAATAAGTGATACAGAATCTGCACCAGCATCTTCTACAGCCTGAGCTATATCTGCTATTGACGTTACATTGGGAGTCAGCTTAACCATTAAATGTTTGTTATATACATTACGTACAGCAGTAACAACTTTAGATGCTGATTCACAACTTGTACCAAATCCCATTCCTCCTGCTTTTACATTTGGACAAGATATATTTAACTCAATAGCAGGAATATTATCGAGTTCTGCTATACGCTCTGCAGTTGCTACATAGTCATCTATTGTAGAACCTGATACATTTACTATAGTGTTTACATTTGTATACTTTTTGAGTTTTGGATTTATATGTTTACAAAAATAATCAACACCTTTATTTTGTAAACCTACTGCATTTATCATTCCTTGAGGTGTTTCAGCTAAGCGTGGATATGCATTACCTTGTCGTGGGTTTAGTGTTGTACCTTTTACAATAATGCCGCCTAATGAGTCAACATCAATAAAATCATCGTACTCATAACCATAACCAAATGTACCCGATGCTGTCATAACCGGATTTTGGAGCAATAGTCCACGCCCCAAATCAACAGATAAATTTACTCCCATTTCAAATCATTTATATTAAATACAGGACCATCAGAACATACACATTTGTGTCCTTCTTTTGTATCAGTAACACAACATAGACATACTCCTATGCCACAAGCCATTTTGTTTTCTAATGAGACGAAACAAGGTTTATTGGCAATTTTAGCTTTTGTTGCAATAGCCTTCATCATAGGCATAGGTCCGCATACCATGAAACAACTAAAATTATTTATGGCTTCGGTATTTAAGAATTCATGGTCGGTTACAAATCCTTTTACTCCTTGTGAACCATCCTCCGTTGTAATGTTCACAGGAGCTATATTGTTGTAAACATCGTATCTGAGTATATCATTCTTAGTTCTTGCACCAAAAAGAAAATTGACGTCAACATTTTTACTTTTTAGTTGTCTACCCAGATAAAGTAATGGTGCAATGCCAACGCCGCCTCCTATTAGTAGCGGTTTGTTGCCACACAATTCTGTGTTGAATCCGTTTCCTAATGGATAAACCAAATTCAATACATCATATTTATGTAGCAAACTTAACTGATGAGTACCATTGCCTACAACTCTAATTAGCAAACTTAAAGTTTGCTGTTCATAATCTACATCATGAATAGATATTGGGCGGCGTAGATATGTTCCAGCTGTGTCAGGAATACGGATTTCGACAAATTGTCCAGGAAGTATTTGAGGCAGTTCCCCATTTGCTGGCTTCAAAATAAGTAAGATATAATCTGGTGATATCTTTTCAGACTGTTCCACCAGAAAATCGGTCATAAATCGTTTTAACATTACCTTCAGATAAACGTTTATAATGTTTTCGCAATAGCGAATTGTAAATGCGCACCAAAGGTAAGGATATTTTTGGAATTTGTGAGCTAATAAGATGTATGGTCGGGCTTGTATTCTGAAAATGTTCCATCGGTATAGAAAATTACAATACGCGATGCTATCTTTCCTACTGTTGACTTTACATTATTGATAATATTTTTTTGTTCATCAATAGACGGAGGTATAGTGGTTGTATGAATATTGTCTGATTTATTTATAGGTTCTTCGACAATATTGGTAGAATTAACAGCTGTTTTACTGTGATCATTTTGTATACCGCTATAGTTCACGTTAATATCATCTTTATTTACAAAAGCAAACTCGGTCTGTTTTGGTTGTTTACTATCTACTTCTTGAGTAAACATATCACCTTCGCCAGTTGTTAACCATATATGATTTACTCTAGGAAATGAATTTTCGATACGTGAAATAGTTTCATTAGAAATTTGTCTACCACCAGACATGATCTGTGAAACTAATCCTTTAGATACTCCTAACTGTTTAGCAAACTCAGTTTGAGTTAGTCCATAACGTGCTATAATTTGTTTTATACGTTCAATCATAACAGTAAACATTAAGTAGATATATGCAAATATACAAAATGTTTACAATAGTACACATGGAAGAATTTATTTTTCTACAAAAAAAATGTAGATTTACAAAAGAAGTATTAGTATACACATATATCGATGCGTGTAAAATGTAATTTACGCAACGCTATATTACCCACCTGCACCAGAAACTATATATTAATTTAAATAATTCCCATAATTAGTTGAATTTTAAATACATAAATACAATACCATCATATAGTATACATATGTTAACTGTAATTATATTTATTATTTAGTATTATAGATTCAAGTAAATATATATATATAACTGATAATCTGTATTTTATATATGTGTATACTTTATATAGGATCTCAAGATTGATAGTGTACTAAATATGTTATCAGTAAGTTAACTCCCCTACTCTGGCAAACCTGCAATTTGTTGAGAAAAATCTGATTTACTATTTTTGTGCGGAAAAATAATAATGGTATACGATAAAGATTATGTTAATATGAATAACACTTTAATGACCCCTGATATGTGCATGAAGTTCTTAATATGGTCATATTATTATTATGACATATTACCAACATCTCAATATAGCTATACAACATGCAATCTATTTACTAAAGATGTTCAATTAAAACTAGACAATTTAAAAGCAACAATGTTTCTATGTTTTACTGAAGATTCGGTAAAGAATGCAGCAGAGCAACTTAGAATGGCTAAAATGCGAAACGAAGTTTGTCCGTATACGAAATCAGAACTTGACAATATCTTTCTTGCATGAGAGAAAATATGCATAGGACGATATGGAATTTAACTTGGCCTAATGTTCTGAGTAATATAACTATTCCGTTATTGAGCATGACCGATGTAGCCATTGCTGGTATAGCAGGTGGAGATGTCATGATAGGTTCTGTATCTGTTGGTAGTAGCATATTCAATTTCTTGTATATGAATTGCGCTTTTTTGCGCATGGGAACAACTGGTCTGACAGCACAGGCTTATGGTGCTCAAAATAGAGTTGAAGCACAAAATATTATGTTGCGTGCACTCTTTTTAGCCATATGCTTAGCTATATGTATATTGCTGTGTAGAGAACAAGCAACATCCATAGCAGTTAGAGTTATGGGAGGCTCAACAAGTGTGATGACAATGGTTAGTGAATATATAACTGTTAGGTTATGGGCGCTTCCTGCCGCACTAATGCTGTTTGTGATAAATGGTTGGTTTATAGGCATGCAAGATGCGCGAACTCCGCTATATATATCGATATTCACTAATGTGACAAACATAGCAGTTAGTGCATTGCTCACACTCAAATTGGATTTTGGAGTGAAAGGAATTGCATATGGAACTGTTATAGCTCAGTATGTAAGCATAATAGCAGCAATATGTTGTCTTGGTTGTAAATACAAATTTACAAAACCCTTATTGGCAGATATTTTCAATGTTAAGGCTATAATAACATTCACAAAAGTAAATATTAATGTACTTATAAGAAGTTTCTTTATATCACTTACTTATACACTTTTTACACGTAATAGTGCTCATATATCTGATACAATATTAGCTACTAATACTCTATTAATGCAGTTGTTTACGCTTTATTCTTACATTTTCGATGGATGTACTTTTGCTGCAGAAAGTCTTTCTGGACGATTTATAGGGCAACAATCAGGACATTTGTTACGAAAATCATGTCGGATGTTATTCTTATGGGGGTGTGCTATATCAATTTGTTATGTTGTTGTATATTACATATGTGGACGGCAGATACTAAGCATTTTCAATCCATCGGCAGAAGTATTGCAATGTGCAGCTCAGAGTGTACACTACATAGCAATATTCCCTTTGTTAGGATTTGTACCATTTTTGATTGATGGAATTCTATTTGGAGCTACACGTGTTAAACCTCTTATGCATTCATCAATTGTAGCGTTTACCATATTCTTTGTCACACAGAAATATGCTATACCTATATATGGCAACGATGGACTTTGGATGGCTTTTTTGTTGTTTACTGTGGCACGAGGCATATTACTTTTACCTACAATATATAAGTTCTATGTAAATCCGTTTTTACAAAACAAATCCACACACGCCATAAAGTCAGATATAAACTGACATAAAAATGCATCTTCTGTCAAAACGTCATTGCCAACATATTTGGCACACCATTTGAACAAGCGCGTCAGCGTTGGTGTTAGGTACACTAATTATATAATGCAATAAACATAAAAAGATATACAACTATGGCAACTGGAAAAATTGGTGTTTCGACCAAGGATTTGTTCCCTATCATTAAAAAATTTCTCTATTCCGATCACGATATTTTTCTGCGTGAAATTGTATCAAATGGTGTAGATGCTACACAAAAAATAAAAGTGTTGGCTCAAAGCGGTGAGTTCAAAGGTGAACTTGGCGAACTAAAAGTCACAGTAAGTGTAGATAAAGATGCAAAGACTATCACCGTTAGTGATCGAGGCATCGGTATGACACGCGACGAGGTTGAAAAATACATTAACCAAATAGCATTCTCTGGTGCAGAAGAGTTTTTGGAAAAACATAAAGACGATGCAGCAACCATTATCGGACATTTTGGTTTGGGCTTCTACTCATCGTTTATGGTGAGCGACAAAGTAGAAATCAGAACTAAGAGCTATAAGGATGGTTCACAAGCTGTTAGATGGGAATGTACTGGTGATCCAGAATATGTACTTGAAGATTGCGACAAAGCCGATCGCGGTACCGATATTATAATGCACGTGAGTGAAGATGAAATTGGTTTTTGTGATGAGGCAAAAATAAAAGAATTGCTCAACAAGTATTGTAAATTCTTGCCAGTAAACATTGTTTGTGGTAAGAAAACAGAATGGAAAGATGGCAAACAAGTTGAAACAAACGAAGATAATATAATTAACAATACAGAACCAGCATGGGTAAAGAAACCATCTGAGTTAAAAGAAGATGACTACAAAAACTTCTACCGTGAGCTCTACCCTATGCAGATGGATGAACCTCTGTTCCATATTCATCTTAATGTTGATTATCCATTCAACCTTACCGGTATTCTCTATTTTCCTAAGATAAAGAACAATATCGACATCAACCGCAATAAAATACAATTGTATTGTAATCAAGTTTTTGTAACTGATTCGGTTGAAGGTATAGTACCTGATTTTCTTACACTATTGCATGGTGTTATTGACTCACCAGACATACCTCTTAACGTGTCGCGTTCATATTTACAGAGCGATGGCAATGTAAAGAAAATATCGTCACACATAACTAAAAAGGTAGCCGACCGATTGGAAGAAATTTTCAAAAACGACCGTAAACAATTTGAAGAAAAGTGGGACGATTTAAAGATTTTTATCCAATACGGAATGCTTACCGATGAGAAATTCTTTGAACGTGCTTCAAAATTTGCTCTTCTGAAAGATGTTGATGGCAAATATTTTACATTCGATGAATACAAAGAACTAATTAAGAGTGAGCAAACCGATAAAGATGGCAACCTTGTCTATCTTTATGCAACCGACAAAGAAGTTCAGTACACATTTATTGAAAGTGCTAAGAACAAGGGATACAATGTATTATTGATGAATGGTCAGCTCGATACTCCAACAATGAACCAACTTGAGCAGAAGTGGGAAAAATCGAAATTCACTCGCGTTGATTCTGATGTTGTTGATAAGTTGATTGCCAAAGATAACGCTGCTGAACTAACACTTAGTACACGTGAAAAGAGTGAAGTAGAAGAGGCTTTCCGTGCTGAGTTGCCAACCATTGATAAAGCCACATTTACAGTAAGTGTTGAAGCATTAGGTGAAGATGATATGCCTGTAGTTGTGACACAAAATGAATGGATGCGTCGAATGAAAGAAATGAGCGCAATGCAAGGTGGTATGATGTCGTTCTATGGTGAAATGCCCGATACATTCAATATTGTTATCAATGGTAATCATTCACTTGTGAAAAAACTTATTGCCAACTTGCAAGAGCAAACAAAAGCCACACTTGCACCTATTTATGCCGACATTGATGTAGCCAACACCAAGAAAGCAGAACTAGAAAAAGCAAAACAAGGCAAGAAAGATGATGAAGTATCGCAAGCAGATAAAGATGCATTAAGCGATACTGAAAAGCAGATAAGCGAATTGCAAGATAAGAAAAATAAAGTTTTGAGCAATTATGCCCAAAATGATAAAACAGTGTCACAACTTATCGACCTTGCACTTCTTTCTAATGGCATGCTGAAAGGTGAAAGTTTGACCAAATTTATCAAGAGAAGTGTTGAATTGATGTAATAGTCAAGCAAAATACAACTCAACGTATATGCAAAAGCGTTTCCAAATATTTGGAAACGCTTTTTTTTGATGTATTAAACAATAAAAACGCATCACAATTTGTTTTTCATAAAAAGGTAGGTATATTTGCAACACCATTTCCTATATGGTATTCTCAAAATAAAATCATCAGACAACATTAATATGTATAACGATTCGGAGCTTAACGGAAAGCTTCTGCCGGAACTTAAGGCCATAGCCAAAGAAATTGGTTTGAAAAGAACCGACCAATATAAAAAAAGAGAGCTAATAGAGGCCATACTCAATATGCAAAATGAGCAAAAAGAAGCTGAGCCAAGTGAAATCCCACAAAATGATTTATCGGATTACGAAACAGAAGCTGAAACAGAAACAGAAATATCTGCCCCAGTAACCGATTTTGACGATGTCATTGGCAAAATATTTGACACTTTTTCTGAAAAAACATCAGAAAAGAAGAATAAACGTCCACGTATGTCGGCTTCGTCTAACGAAACTCATAGCAACAACGACATTACTGCCGACGCAGATGCCACTGCCGACCAACAAATGCACTCTATCGAAGACATTCTGAAAATGCAAAACAACACCGAAAAAAGTGTTGAGAGTGACAAAGTACAAGTCGACGAATATCGCCACAACCAACAACAGCCAAGAAATCAACGCGATAATCGCAATAACAAGCAGCAATATCGCGAAATGAACGAACCAATGTACGATTTTGAAGGCATTGTAACTGTTACTGGTGTGCTGGAAATAATTCCTGATGGATTCGGTTTCTTGCGTTCGTCAGACTACAACTACTTAACATCACCTGACGATGTCTATGTAGCTCAAAATCAAATAAAAAACTATGGTTTACGCACTGGTGATACAATAACATGTACAGTCAGACCACCACGTGAAGGTGAAAAATTTTTCCCACTAGTAAAGGTTATTGACATAAATGGACGCACACCAGACGAAATCAGAGACAGAGCTCAGTTTGAACATATGACACCAATATTTCCTGATGAGAAATTCAAACTATCGACAGGAAAAATGGCTAATGTATCAACTCGTATTGTCGACCTATTCTCCCCTATTGGAAAAGGTCAGCGCGGACTTATTGTGGCACAACCCAAGACTGGTAAAACTGTCTTACTTAAAGATATAGCTAATGTCATAGCTGAGAATCATCCAGAAGTATACATGATAATATTGCTCATCGATGAACGTCCAGAAGAGGTTACTGATATGGCTCGTTCGGTAAAAGCCGAAGTCATAGCTTCAACATTCGACGAACCAGCAGAGCGTCATGTAAAAGTGGCAAACATTGTGCTTGAAAAAGCCAAAAGAATGGTTGAATGCGGTCACGATGTTGTTATCTTACTCGATTCAATAACACGTTTGGCCAGAGCATATAATACTGTTTCGCCAGCATCCGGTAAAGTGCTATCAGGTGGTGTCGATGCCAATGCTTTGCATAAACCTAAGCGTTTCTTTGGTGCAGCTCGTAACATCGAAAATGGAGGTTCACTAACCATCATAGCTACAGCCTTAACAGAGACAGGTTCAAAAATGGATGATGTGATTTTTGAAGAGTTCAAGGGAACTGGTAACATGGAACTTCAACTCGACAGAAAGTTGTCGAACAAACGCATATTCCCTGCTGTCGATGTTAACATGTCGAGCACTCGTCGTGATGACCTATTACAAGATCGCAATACACTCAATCGTATGTGGGTGCTTCGTAACAAAGGTTTGGCTGATCGTAATCCTGAAGAGGCAATGACATTCCTTGTCGATGCAATAAAAAAGACATCGAGCAACGAAGAGTTCCTCATCTCGATGAATGGATAATAAAATGACATATAATCATATAGAATCGCCAGTTGTTTTTTGTGTAAAATAGCTGGCGATTTTACTTTTTTGATAACATATCAAAAAGTATCTTTGTACCAACCTTTCAAAACAACAAAAGAAAATGTACGACTTTGATACTGTAATCGATCGTTCGAATACCGATGCTGTAAAGATAGAATTGTGCAATGCAATGTTCGGCACAAGTGATATAACTCCAATGTGGGTTGCCGATATGGACTTTCCTTGTCCTGTGCCTATTGTGATGACACTTCGTGAACGTATGGAACATCATATTTATGGTTATACAGTTCGTACATCTCGTTTTCAGCAATGTATCAAACAGTGGCAAAAGAAACGCAATAATTGGGATGTTGATGCACATTGCATAGAATGGTGTCCAGGAGTTGTGCCTGCATTGTCCATAGCCATACAAACATTTACTCAAAAAGGCGATGGCGTTATAATACAACCACCTGTTTATCCTCCTTTTTATAGTATTGTGACCGATAATGAACGCAAACTCTTGTGTAATAATTTAGTGGTTGTTGATGACAAATGGACCATCAATTTTGAAGAATTTGAAAAATTAGCATCATTACCTACCACAAAAGCATTTGTATTATGTCATCCACACAACCCTATCGGACGTGAATGGACAGTTGAAGAGTTACAGAAATTGGGTGAAATATGTGTCAGAAACAATGTATTGATTTTATCAGATGAAATACATTCAGATATAATGCTTGATGGACATAAGCACCACCCAATGGCAACAATATCAGCTGAGATAGCCAACAACACACTAACTTTTATGGCAGCTTCAAAAACATTCAATATTGCAGGTCTGTCAACAAGTTATCTAATAGCAATCAATTCTGATTTGTTACAACGCTATCAGAAAGCTCAAAATATTTTGCACCTCGAAAATAATATGCTTGGTCCGTTGGCATTGCAAGCTGCCTATGCTAATTGTGAAACATGGCTCAACGAGTTGTGTACCTATTTGTCAGACAATGCACGTTTCGCTACTGAATATATATCACGCTATATTCCTG
This sequence comes from Bacteroidales bacterium, assembly GCA_045118595.1. GTDB lineage: Bacteria > Bacteroidota > Bacteroidia > Bacteroidales > Marinilabiliaceae > W3P20-009. Next base: position 11,795 of record JBGUYH010000146.1, read on the forward strand.
AAATTAAGGTTATAAAACCAGAAGCTACATATTTGCTTTGGCTCGATTTTAGTAATACAAATATTTCGCACGATGATTTGAAATACATAATATATCACAGAGCTCATTTGGGTATAAATGATGGTACTACGTTTGGGGCTGAGTATCAGAAATGTTTCAGAATGAACATAGCTTCGCCTCAAAGTGTTGTTGAAGAAGCTCTTGATAATTTGAAAAGAGTGTTTGATTCGATAAGAAATTAGTAGATAGTAGTGTCAACCACTCTATTTTTCATTTCAGAAATCAATTCGCTAAGTTTATCGGTCGGATTGTCACCTGCTACTATCGATGTAGTTTTAGAACATAGTCCTTCAATTGTTATTTCAACAGCTATGCAGGCAGCATTCATGTCGATATGATATTTAAGTGGTGTATTTGCTGTTTCTACTGACAGATAACTATTTGTAGCAGCATAAGTTAGCTCTATCAGACGAGCGCGTTGAGTACACTTTTTTACAAGTAATGGCCACTCACAACACAATTTTTCAACACTACTGTCGGACTCTATTAATCCAGAGAGTAATGTTGATGCACTTACATCTGACATATCATATTCTATCTTGTTGATTTTAAAGCCAATAAACTCTACTTGCAATACTATTTTATTGGGTTCAAAATATATTTTAGATAATAAATGAGGTGTAGCCAATTCAAAACAAGGAACCTCACATCCTGACGCAACCCAACATAGAGTTGATTTTACGCTCTCAAAGTCATACGATTGCAAATGCTTAGCAAATTCTGTATCGGTTGTTCGTTGCCCTTTATTGTGCGATAATCGGTTCAGAAACACATCAATAAAACTACGTACATAATCACCTTTCCACACATTAGGCGACTGATGCCTTAATACAGAACCAACCAATAATGTTTCTATATCGGCTATTTGCATTATCTGTTGTTTAGCTGTTCAATCTCCTTTTGCATTTGCTGCATTTCTTCTCTAATCTCACGTTTTGATTTAATTAATGTAACTGTATCATTGGTTATCGACACAATG